>NZ_CP150144.1:4200000-4401831 GCF_037963145.1 Oceanobacillus sp. FSL K6-2867 | reverse complement strand
TGGTTAGAATACAGTACTGTTTCTATTTTTTAAACCATGTTATTTATAGTGAACCAATACTAGCGCAGGAAATATACGTAGACTCCTGCGGGAGGAAGGGCATCGGTGAGACTACGCAGTGCGATAGCACAAGGAGGCTCACCAGCCCTCCTAAGTAAGGTGCGTGAAGTGTATTTCCAGAACGGATTTACGCATAATTCATAATTGTTTAACGGTAAGTTTTACTGAAACTAAATACCCGTATTCATCTGTGTGGTTTTATTTCTGATATAAAGGAAAGTAGTAAAATGTATCGGGTTTTAGCTTGTATGGGTCTGTTGTTGGATTTAGTTCTCTAAAATGTTCGATTATATTCTCTGAATGGAACGTTGAGATGTTACCTTCATTTATTGATTCAACGATTGAAAATATCGTATCACCAGGTTGAACCTTAACATGTGCTATTGAATAGTCAAGTTTAGAATTTAAAATTTGGTCTGATGTGTTCTCATTGTTTGAGCTTTTATTAATTGTTAAGTCTTGAAAAATACTAACTAACAGCAATATAATGAGTGTATAGAGTGCAAGTTTTTTCAATGTATACATAGAAATTTCTCCTTTAAATTGAAACCATTTACAATTCCACACGTATGAATAAATTAGAGAGGGGGGTAATAAAATGGATATCTTTGATCTGCAATGGATTGGATTCGTTATAACATTTTTAGCAACATTATTTTTAATTGGCGAAGTTTTAGTTAATATGCGAGGTTTTTTTGGTCTGTTGGGTATTGGGTTCATTACAGTATACTTTGCAGCCTATGTTGAGAGCAGTTCCTTTATTCTAATGCTTATTATATATTTTGTAGGATTATTACTTATTATAATTGATGGCAAGCTACTTAATGATGGAACACTTGCAACAATTGGTCTTGCCAGTATGCTAACGTCTGTAGCATTAGCTGCAGATAATCTTACTTCAGGATTATATGCTGTTTTAGGAGTGTTGTTGGGTGCTGGCGCTTCTTTCTTCTTTTTAAAGGTATTTAAACGGAGAGAGATGTGGACAAAGCTTGCATTGAAGGATCAATTAACAAAAGAAGCGGGGTATAATTCCATGAATATGGAATACGAGCAGTTAGTTGGTCAGGAAGGAATAACATTAAATGATTTGAGACCTGTTGGGACAGTGAAGATAAATAAAAAAGATTATAGTGCAGTTTCTGATGGTCAGTGGATCCCGAAGAACAGTAAAATAAAAGTAACGCAAGTAGACGGGACTAAAATACTAGTCGAAAAAATATCATAGATGGTTGAAAAAGACAATTGCCTTGTATTAGGGAATTGTTCTTTTTTTTGAAAAAAAGAATGAAAATGGGGGTTTAAGGGTAGTTACTAAACAGAGGAAAATTCTCTATGTAAATTTAATGTAAATTATTTAACTTATACCTTTACAAATGGTTAATAAATCATTAATAATGGGAGAGGTGCAAACGACAAGATTCAACATTAATGAAGGGACGAAAGCAATAGTGAATATCGATTTACAAGCCTTATTATTCGAGTTTATTGGTGGTTTAGGAATATTCTTACTCGGTATAAAATTTATGGGAGACGGACTCCAGAAATCAGCAGGTGACCGTCTGCGTAACATATTAGACCGGTTTACGACTAATCCATTTTTAGGCGTTTTGGCAGGAGTCATCGTAACATGTCTGATTCAGAGCAGCTCAGGAACAACAGTACTTACTGTTGGACTAGTAAACGCTGGATTTATGACGCTGCGCCAGGCTATTGGAGTCATCATGGGTGCTAACATTGGTACAACAATAACTGCATTTGTTATCGGGCTTGATATTGGAGAATATGCTTTGCCAATTCTTGCAATTGGGGCATTAATTTTATTTTTCTTTAAAAATCAAAAAGTTACAGCAGTTGGACAAACTATATTTGGGTTCGGGGCATTATTTTTCGGTTTAGAATTAATGAGTAGCGGGATGTCTCCATTACGTTCTCTCGACTCATTTCATGATTTAACGGTAAGTATGTCTTCAAGCCCGATATTAGGAGTAGTTGTTGGTACGGTATTTACTTTAATTGTACAAAGTTCCAGTGCTACTATCGGTATTCTGCAAGGATTATTCTCAGAAGGTGCGATAGCATTAGAAGCAGCTATACCAGTTTTATTTGGAGATAATATTGGTACTACAATTACAGCGATATTGGCAGCAATAGGTACAAGTATAACTGCAAAAAGAGCTGCATTAACACATGTTATTTTTAATCTTGTAGGTACTATTATTTTCCTTACATTCCTAGGTTTATTTACAAGTTATGTAGGCTACTTACAAACACAGTTAAATTTAAATCCTGAAATGACTATAGCCTTTGCACACGGCAGTTTTAATATTATTAATACGTTGATTCAAGTTTGGTTTATTGGTGCATTAGCGTGGATTGTAACAAAAATCATTCCAGGCGAGGATACAATTATTGAATATAATCCAAAACACCTTGACCCTATCTTTATTCAACAATCATCAACACTTGCGTTAGATCAAGCAAAATCTGAAATTATTCGTATGGGTGAATATGCACATCAAGGTTTAGAGGAAACAAATCTATACGTTATCACACATAATCAAAAACACTCGGAGATGGCAATGCAGGTGGAAGGTGCATTGAATAATTTGGATCGGAAAATAACCGAATATCTCGTTAATATTGCAGCCGGATCCTTATCAGATGCAGAAAGTGTAAAGCACACCTCCCTGATGAATTCAGTTCGTGATATTGAGCGAATTGGCGATCATTACGAGAATATTATTGAGTTGATTGATTATAAAATATCGAATAAAGTTAACTTAACAGAACAAGCTTTGGAAGATCTTAATACAATGTTTGACTTAACACTCTTAACAGTTAAGCAAGCGGTAGAATCTTTGGATAAGATGGATCGCGAAGCGGCATTAGAAGTTATCCAAAAAGAAGATAAAATCGACAAAATGGAACGTCAATTCCGCAAAAAGCATATCATCCGTATGAATGAAGGGTTATGCAGCGGGTCAGCTGGTATCGTATTTGTAGATATTATCAGTAACTTGGAACGTATTGGTGACCATGCAGTAAATATTGCTGAAGAAGTATTAGGAGAGTAGAAAAAGGAGGGAGACCTCCTTTTTTGCTTATCAGAGGATTTTTTTCTGCAAGAAGCAACAATTTATTCATTTAAATGTTGAAATAAATTTTAGAACATGATATTATAAATCTCGCAGTCGCATAAATGACTAATACATAAATTTTGAGTAAAAGCAAAAAGTTTTGCAAATATGCAAAATCAAGTTGACAGAAAAACTGAAACATGGTAAATTATATTTTGTCGCTAATATAATGCCAGCTAGTAAAACACTTGAAAAAGTAATGGTTACTAGTGGATATAGCAACTTTAGACAGACTATCTTATTATTCCACAGTAGCTCAGTGGTAGAGCAATCGGCTGTTAACCGATCGGTCGTAGGTTCGAATCCTACCTGTGGAGCCATATGGCGGCGTAGCTCAGCTGGCGAGAGCGTACGGTTCATACCCGTGAGGTCGTGGGTTCGATCCCCTCCGCCGCTACCATACATAGTTCAATTCAATAATTATATAATGGCGGTCGTGGCGAAGTGGTTAACGCACCGGATTGTGGCTCCGGCATACGTGGGTTCGATCCCCACCGGTCGCCCCATTATAAAAAATCAGGACCCTTAGCTCAGTTGGTTAGAGCTATCGGCTCATAACCGATCGGTCGCAGGTTCGAGTCCTGCAGGGTCCACCATAAAACTCGGAGGTATACCCAAGTTCGGCTGAAGGGATCGGTCTTGAAAACCGACAGGCGGGTCAAACCGCGCGGGGGTTCGAATCCCTCTACCTCCTCCATATACTTTATTTTAAATTACATATACCTGGCTCGGTAGCTCAGTCGGTAGAGCAACGGACTGAAAATCCGTGTGTCGGCGGTTCGATTCCGTCCCGAGCCACTTTTTAAACAAGCAAAATTGCTTGTTTTTTCTTTTGTACAAATATATTTATTTAATCTAGCAAAAAGTGATAAAATTCTTTAATTGTTTAAGGCAAAAAATTTGCATGAATAATGAAGCTCTGATAACCTTTAAATTAAAGGTTAGACAGACCTTAATAATTTGGATTCATTTAAGGAGGAAAAAATTATGGCAAAATTTGAACTACCTGAGTTACCTTATGCATATGATGCATTGGAACCAACAATCGACAAAGAGACAATGAATATTCATCATACGAAGCACCACAACACGTATGTTACCAAATTAAATGATGCACTGGAAGGACAAGCAGATCTTCAAGTAAAATCAGTAGAAGCACTTATTAGTGATTTAAATGCAGTTCCTGAAAACATTCGCACAGCAGTACGTAATAATGGTGGCGGACATGCTAACCATAGCTTGTTCTGGAAGCTTCTTTCACCAAACGGTGGAGGCGAGCCATCTGGCGAACTAGCAGATAAAATTAACGCTAAATTTGGTGGATTAGATGCATTTAAGGAACAGTTTGCAGCAGCAGCAGCAGGACGCTTCGGTTCTGGTTGGGCATGGCTAGTTCTAGATAATGGTGAATTAGAAATCACTAGTACTCCAAACCAAGATTCTCCATTAATGGAAGGAAAAACACCATTATTAGGATTAGACGTTTGGGAGCACGCATACTACCTAAATTACCAAAACAGACGTCCGGATTATATTTCAGCATTCTGGAATGTTGTTAACTGGGATGAAGTTGCTAAAAATTATAATGAAGCAAAATAAGAAGAGAAAAGTAAAACACGCGGTTAATTCCGCGTGTTTTTTTGTATAACTGTTACTCCTTCGTTCACACTAAGAAAGACGCAGGAGGAGTAACCGTATGCAAAAGATGATCCTATTTTTTCAAGATAAAATGGAAAGCAATCGAGATTTACTGATTTTATTGCTCATTGGTGGTCTTTATTCACTGGGGATTTTTCTATCCAACACATTTGTGAATATATATTTATGGAAACAATCAGGTGACTATATTACAATTGCTAATTATAATTTAGCAATTTGTCTGTTCCAGCCAGTTACCTTTATCCTTGCAGGAAAACTTGCCAAAAAAGTTGATCGAATTATAGTATTGAGATTAGGTGTTATTTTTCTATGTCTTTTTTTCTTATGTGTGCTTCTAATTGGTGACAAAGCTTCAACCTATAATTTCTTGCTTGGAAGTTTGTTGGGGATTGGATATGGATTTTATTGGCTGGCTTATAATGTATTAACCTTTGAAATAACAGAGCCTGAGACGAGAGATTTTTTCAACGGATTCCTTGGGATTTTACAATCGCTAGGTGGAATGACGGGTCCACTTTTAGCCGGGGCAATCATCGCTAAAATGGCAGATAATATTGGTTATACAGTAATTTTTGGTGTTTCCTTCGCTTTATTTGCATGTGCCGTTGGAATTAGCCTTTTATTGAAACGCCGGGGTGCTGAAGGGGTTTTTCACTTTAAGCGCATTTTAGGAGAAAGACAACGTAATAAAAACTGGAACAGAATTCTCCGTGCACATTTTTATCAGGGCTTGAGAGAAGGAATCTTCGCTTTTGTAATATCAATCTGGGTTTTCTTAGTGACAAAAAGCGAATTTGCACTCGGAACATTTAATATGTTCCTTTCAGGGCTATCTGTAATTTTTTATTTGATAGCTACAAAATTTATCAAACCTTCTATGCGTAAAAAGGCGATTCTTATTGGAGCTACACTTCTTTATGCTTCCATTTTTATCATTATTATCGATATAAACTATCTATTGCTTATGATATATGCAATTGTAATTGGAATTGCATATCCAGTCATAAACGTGCCATACGTATCACTTACCTTTGATGTTATAGGTAAGGCTTGGAAAGCTGGCGAAATGCGTGTAGAATATATGGTTGTTCGTGAATTGTTTCTAAATAGCGGCAGGGTTCTATCTATTATCGTTTTTCTTGCAGGTGTGTATTTCTTTGATGCAGAAAAGGTTATTCCGATTTTACTGATGATTTTTGGCGCTGGTCATTTTATGATTTATTTTGCTGTCCGTAATATTTATTTAGGCAGCCCAAAAAAGAAAGAGATTTTATTAAAAGAACAAATAACAGACGAAAAAAATCGCTAAATATGATAAAATTAGAAATATGTTTGATGGAGATAAAGGATTATAAAAACTTATCTAATCTGCAGATGTGCAATTAAAAAGCTCGCCTAAAAGGTTAGAGAATGCCACAATTATAAGAGAAAATTATTATTTTCACTGGGGGAAAATAAATGAGTAAAAAGAAAAAGAAGAAAAGAGCGCAGCTGCCTTTTCGGATTAATATGTTGTTTTTTGTTGTGTTTTTATTGTTTTCCGTATTGATTCTGCAACTCGGAGTAGTTCAGATTTTAAATGGGGAGGACTTCCAGCAGGAAATCGAACGGACGAACTTGGATACAACTAAAGTACCGGTACCTCGCGGTAAAATATTTGATCGAAATGGTAACGTTATTGTCGATAATGAGGCAGTATATTCGATAACATATACACCTCCAAAAGGTGTACAAGCTGAAGACCGTTTAAAGGTTGCTAAGAAATTAGCTGAGTATATTAAGATGGATGATGAAGATACGCTTGAAGGCATTACCGAGAGAAATAGAAAAGAATATTGGTATTTATTAAATAAGGAAAAGGCAGATAAGCGTCTTTCTGAGGATGAGAAAGAAGGCATGTCGAATGCTGAGGTTTATCAAGCTACACTTGATTTAATCACTGAAGATGAAATCAAGGATTTCTCAAAACAAGAGCTAGAGGTAATAGCTATCAAGAAGGAACTGGATAAGGCCTATTCTTTAACACCACAAATCATAAAAAATGAGGACGTGACTGTTGAGGAATATGCCAGGATTGCGGAGAATTTAGATAAGCTTCCTGGAATAAATGCTACAACAGATTGGAATCGTGAATATCCATATGGAACGACATTAAGAAGTTTACTTGGAAGTATTTCAACACAGGAACAAGGTATACCTGCGGAAGAAGAAGCTAGCTACTTAAGTAAAGGCTACAGCAGAAATGACCGAGTAGGAACAAGTGGTCTGGAATTACAATATGAAGATCTATTACGTGGAAGAAAAGAACAGATCCAATATACGACCACAAAGAGCGGCACACTTATCGGCTCTGAAACGATTGTTGAAGGCGAACGCGGAAAAGATCTTGTTCTAACAATTGATATGGACTTACAAAAAGAAGTAGACAAGATTGTTCAAAAAGAATTACAAACAGCTATTACAAAACACCCACATGGAAACCGTTTTATGACAGATACATTAGCTGTTGTTATTGACCCAAAAACAGGAGAGCTTTTAGCTGTGTCTGGCGTGCATTATGACCGTGATAAAAATAAATTTATGGATGCTGCATTGCAAACATTGTCACATGCACACACACCGGGATCCGTAGTTAAAGGAGCGACCGTGTTGGCTGGATATGAATCCGGAGTAATTACGCCAGGGTACGGTATTAATGACAGTCCTATCCGGGTTGCCCAAACATCACCTTTTAGATCCTGGTCAACGCTTGGTCCGGTGAACGATATAACAGCTTTACAAAAATCCTCAAACGTTTATATGGGTTATATTGCTTTAAAAATGATGGGTGAGGATCGCTACCCTTTCCCAGATGGAAGTCCCTTATCAGTCGATCCCAACTGGCGTCAAGCCTTTCAAGAAATGCGGAATTACTTCAGACAATTTGGATTAGGTTCTAGTACTGGCATTGATTATCCAAGTGAGTCTACAGGTTATTCCGGGACACCTGACAATGCGGGTTTACTTATGTACCATGCAATTGGTCAGTATGATCAATATACGACTTTACAATTAGCACAATATACAGCAACAATAGCTAATGACGGCTATCGAGTCCGACCGCATTTTCTTCAGACAGTTCATGAACCGATTGCTTCACAAGATGAGATAGGACCGCTATATAGTGCACAGAATACCGAAGTATTAAATCGGGTTCAAATGAGTGATGAGAATATTAAACGGGTACAAGAAGGTTTTCGTCGTGTATTCCAAGAATCTGGTGGAACAGCTGTTGGCGACTTTGGTAATTCACCGTATAATCCAGCGGGGAAAACAGGTACTGCTGAGACGGCTGTATATGAAAATGGTCAGAAGCTTGCTGATACAAGAAACCTGGCGTTAATTGGCTATGCTCCATTTGATGAACCAGAAATTGCCTTTGCAATTATCACACCATATGCTGGGACAGATAATAGTCATAATGTGCCGCGGCAGGTTGGAAAACAAATACTAGACACATACTTTGATCTGAAAGAAAAACGAGATAAAGCTAGTGATGAAGATTCTGATCAAGAAGAGACAACAGAGGAAGAACAAGAATAAAAATACGCCTAAAATTTCACAAATGGAATTTTAGGCGTATTTTATAATCATAAATTACATAAAATTAACAGTATCTTAATACTATTACTATATAATAAGACTACGACATTCCACTATTCGTGCAGAATGCAGTATAAAAAATGGGGGATATGGATGACAACTCGCGAACAATTTCAAAGTGAACTTAATGAGTTAAATGAAGATATTATTAAATTGGCCAATGCAGCAGGTCAAGCATTAGATGATGCAGTTGAAGCGTTATTTAGCCAGGATGTAGAGCTTGCAAGACAGGTAATTGCCAATGACAAGAAAATAGATCGAAAAGAACTTGAGATGAATGATAAAACGATTCTTTTAATTGCAAAGCAGCAGCCAGTAGCGACAGATTTAAGAAGGGTAATTACAGCACTAAAAATTTTGACGGATATTGAACGTATGGCTGATAATGCTAAGAACATTGCTACTGCTACGATTCATTTAGGTGAGAATGCATCGATCATCCCAAACGATATTAAAAAAATGTATAACATGACAAAAGATATGATGTACACTGCTATACAGGCTTATAAATATGAAGATATTACAGTCGCAAGGAAGTTAGCTGTCATGGATGACGAGGTTGATCGATTATATAAAATAATTGTAAGTGAATTATTAGGAGAAACTGCGGTAAATCCTGATAAAATTCAATATATTATGCAGGTTGCATTCTGTGCAAGATATTTAGAACGTTTTGCTGATCATATTACAAATATCGGTGAAAATATTCTTTATTTGGTTAAAGGGGAAAATTATAATTTAAATTAAAAAGTGCTGGCAATGGGAATCACTTCCTGCTGCCAGCATTTTTATTATCGTGCAATTCTTTCTGCGATTTCGTAAAAACTCATATCACTCGATACTTCAAATGTACCAATCTGAACGTAAAGACTATACTCATGCTCGTCCAAATAACGATTAAATTCTGATGCATTGTCAATAATATTTTGTTCAGCTAGAAGTGCACTAATATCAGAGGAAGCCATACCCGGACTAATTGTTAACGAGTAATGAACCACATTATTCTCAGGTTCTTCCTCGGCTTCTTTTTCTATTTCTTCTTTTTTAATCTCTTCATTTGTTTCTTTGCTGGATTCATTAGTCTCATCAGACGACTCTTTCTTCGATTGTTCTTTTGATTTAGCTTTTGTTACTTTCGAAGACTTATCTTTTGTGCCGGCAGTTGAATCAGATTCTTCTGTTTCTGCATTTTCTGCTGCTTGTTTTTTTTGAACGCTATATGAAATATATTCTTGTTGATCAAGAACGGCATATCCTTCATTTTCCACGTATTCAATCATTTCTTCAATATCGATATTCTCCACACTTTTTGCGGAGTCTTCGACAAAATAAAAAATGATGAAAAGGATAACAGCGCTAGTCAACAACCCAATTGAAAAAGCACGTACAGTATGTTTCATAATTTTCTCCTTTTATGCTTATTGATTTGATACACTGTTTTTTTCATCATTTGAATTTACATCCTGCGTTAAGTCAGCAGGCATAAGCTCTTCTTCCAAGATCTTTATTTGTTTCTTCATTTGATATGTATCCTGCATCGTCGTAATTGAAAGTTGTTCAAGCTGAGTTTCCAGCTCTTCAAATTTGTCATTCATAAAATAGGACAAAACAAATAGAACAACAGCAACAATAATGATGGAAATTATTGCAACTAACATGGCATTCCCTCCTTTTACATCCATTAATAGTTATATCATAGTTTCTCACATGAGAAAACCATAATTTTTTTTGATACATTCTTGATAAGTTCAGCAAACTCTGCTATTATAATTAAAGTCTGTACGTAATAATATGTATGATAAAAAGCAAGTTGTTAAAGTTTGGAGGGAAGAACATGCGCGTAAACATTACTTTAGCTTGTACTGAAACAGGAGATCGTAACTATATTTCTACAAAGAATAAACGTACGAACCCTGAACGTATTGAGCTTATGAAATATTCACCACGTCTAAAAAAACACACTTTGCACCGTGAAACAAAATAAATGAAATTAATTGAGAAAACTCTTATCATATATGATAAGGGTTTTTTAACTTTTAAGGGGGTGAAACTATTGGATAAAACTAATTTAAGGAAAGAAACAATCAATCGTTTAAAAAGTTTATCTATTGATGAAAAGAGGAAAATTGAAGTTAAATTAATGGGAAAACTGCTCTCCTCAGAATTATGGAAGTATGCTGATACGATTGGTTTAACAATATCCCAGGATTTTGAATGGGCAACCGGCCCAATTATCGAAGCTGGTTGGAAGCAAAACAAAAAAATAGTTGTGCCTAAGTGTATTCCTAATGAAAAGCAGCTTCATTTTTATGCAATCAATTCTTTTGAACAGCTTGAGTCAGTTTACTTTAATCTGCTTGAACCAATACCAGAGACTAAGCGATTCGTTGCTAAAAAAGATATTGATCTTTTAATTGTTCCGGGACTATTATTTGATAAGCACGGTTATCGAATCGGTTTTGGTGGCGGTTATTATGATCGTTTTTTAGTCGATTTTAGTCAAAAAACAGCTTCATTATGTAGCTTTAAGCAGTTAGTAGATCGAGTTCCAAGAGAAAAATATGATTTGCCAGTCCATAATATTATTACTGAAAAAGAAGTTATACATACTCAAGAATCTTGAAGCGCGTATAATATTGCTTGTTCGGAAAATAACTATGAATACCATTTAAAAGGCAGGTGGTTTTATTGCGAACAGGCATCGTCTTATTAATATTGTTGATAACAACAATGTTTTTTTATCGATCGAGGTACAAAATCATGAATGCTTTATTGAACATTAAGTTTATCAGAAAAAAATCAGTGGAACTTTCTATGAAGATCCCGAGTCTGCGTTCCAAATTGTTTCAGAATGTGTTTTCGATTTCAGACTGATAAGGGTTAAAAGAGGCGGCATAAATTGCAGCTTCTTTTTTATTGAAGCGGCAAATAAGGTTTAGGATATAGCATCGTTCTGTGAAAATGATTAGTGTTCTGATATGATTAAGGTGAGGAAGGTGAATATATGTATCTTGATGACCAATATAAGCTTTATCATACGGCATACGAACTGGTAACCAATCACCAATTTGATATTCTGCATATAGACCAGAATACAAATGAAATCTGGCTCGAAAAATATGCAAATAAAAAATCTCAAGTAATCCGGCTTGTACAGAAAGGATTTGATTGGAAAAATCATTTGAAGCAGGATATTGCTCTCGTATTTCAAAAAGCAAAAGCAATGAAAAAATTATTTGCTGGTAAACATATTGAATTGCATAATGTTTACATCTATTCTCATTCACCTGTAGATGACTGGGAAATCTTAAAGAAACCGATGCAGCTAAAAGAGAAGAAGAACCCATTAAAAATGTTTGTGTATTACTTAGATCATGAAGAATCTAGTGAAGAACTTCGTCGGCTTCAAGCAGATTTAGATGTACAGTTTATGCCTATGCCAGATGAAAATGATGAACAGAAAAAAGAGCAGACAATTCAAAGCTATAAGACGTATTTAGCAAAAGCACTTGAGAATAAACATAAAGAAGTCGAAAATGTCTTTTCATATGGAAAGCCTTATTTTACATATCTGTTAATTGCAATTAATATTTTCTTGTTTATTTTACTGGAAATGAAGGGCGGCAGCACCTCAATCGATACACTTATTGAAATGGGTGCAAAATATAACCCAAGTATTATCGATGGGGAATGGTGGCGAATTGTAAGCTCCATGTTCCTTCATATTGGCTTTCTGCATTTATTAATGAACATGCTTGCAGTTTACTATCTAGGGACAGCAATTGAACGGATTTTTGGCAGAAGTCGCTTTCTTTTTATTTATTTCCTAGCTGGGATTGGCGGTGGCTTGGCAAGCTTTGCATTTACAACACATGTTTCTGCCGGGGCATCGGGGGCGATCTTTGGATTATTTGGTGCACTTCTGTTTTTCGGTATTATTTATAAGCGGATATTCTTTCAGACAATGGGAAGTAATATCCTGATTATACTGCTAATTAATGTCGTTCTAGGCTTTTCCATTGAACAGATAGATATGGGAGCCCATATTGGCGGGCTGATAGCAGGATTTTTAGCTTCTGCGATAATACATCTGCCTAACAAGAAAAATGTTCGAACCCAGCTAATTAGTGCGATTCTCTATATTATACTTATTGCAGGACTTATTATTTTTGGATGGAACAGTAACATGAATAATCAATCTAATTATTTAATGGAAATCGAGCAATTATTAATGGATGATGATTATAACGAGGTGGTTGCAGTAGCAACGGATGCACTGGAGCTTGAAGGTGAAAGGGATGGACTGATATTATTCCAGCGCTCCTATGCATATATTGAGCTGAATGAATTGGATTTAGCGATTGAAGATCTAGAGCAGAGTATATTGCATGAACCAGTATTACCAGAAGCCTATTATAATCTGGCAATATTATATGACGGCAGTGGCCAAAAAGAAAAGGCTGAAGAAATGATAACGAAAGCATACGAACTGAACCCTGATAAAGAATCTATTGCAAATGTTTATAAGAAAATTACAGGAGAATCACCTGAATAGAAGCGCTGATTGAGGCGCTTCTATTTTAGTTTCCGGAAAGATTGTTAAGGGATATGCTGGATTAACTGCTCTCGTTCACCATTTAATTCGTAAAGAACGTATAAATGTGTATTTTGTTTATCGATTAAAATTAAGGGAATATAGCTATCAAGCTGATTTGCAGCAGATTTTGAAGCTGGAATAATATAATTTTTATATAAACCTTCCCAAAGCCTACCAATTAATTCGTTTGTTTCCCGCTGCGACATATTTGGAATTGGCTTATTATTATATTTATATAAATCTACTAATGGAATAGCTAGATAATTTTCTGGTTCGATTTGAAAATGTTGAATCAATAAATGCCATTGGAAAAGTAATTGTTGTTTTGCAGAATGGTCAAGCAATTCTTGCCATTCTGTTTCAAATGTTGTAACGGGTTTTTTAAAAGCTTTTATAGGTGTAGTAGGTGAATCAATGACATATAGTTCATCATATGTCATTGCCTGTACACTTTTGATTTCGTCGCCGCTATAATGATTCTCACCATGATGAAACGAAATACTTTGAAAATGGCTTGAGTCCTCACTTGTAATAATTTCATCAAATTGAATTCGATCGGTGTTTTGAACCCACTTGCTGCGGACACCGCGAAGTATACCATTATCAAATAATAGCGATACATCTTGTCTGAGATACATAACTTTATCACTTGCTGAATTGATATGCCAGCCAAGGTCATAGGAATCTGTCCCTGTAACATTCTGTAAGGTTAATGAAGTATCTGCTGCCTCGATAGAGCTTTCTTCATCTAATGGAAAGAAACTAACTGCAGGCAGTGTATTCGATTTTAGTATCAGTACACCTCCAATGGACAGTAGTATCATAAGTATAAGTAATAACTTCCGTATTTTCATTATTTGTCATTCCTTTTGTACATGACTTGTCCTTAAAAAGTATGAATATAAAAGGATAATTATGTTTAGAAATTCATAGTTTAGCTAGTTGAATGTGTTTCAACATATTGTGCATTATTTTGTGCGAAAGTGTGCATTACATTTTATGTAAATATAATTCCTCAAACACCAATTCTTTGATATAATTAGAAATGGTGGTTTTAATGAAAAATGTTTATGATATACAACAATTACTAAAACGATATGGTACGTTCATCTATACAGGTGACCGATTAGGTGATCTTGAATTAATGGAAATGGAGTTGGATGAATTGTATCAGATGATGTTTGTACAAATTGCGGATTATCAGAATGCAAAATTAATATTAAAAAAAGAAAAACGGCTCATTATAAACAAAAGGGGCGAGTAAGCAATGGAAAAGTTACTTTTGGGGATAGATATTGGGGGAACGTCTGTAAAAATTGGCATTATTAATCAACAGGGTGAAATACAGAAAAAATGGGAGGTTCCAACAAACAAATTAAATGCTGGTATTACAATAGTTGAAGAGGTCTGGGCTTCTATTGAACAGAAGTTGAGCATACTACATTTAAGTATAAGTTCTTTTTTAGGTGTAGGTGTGGGAGCACCTGGATTTATTGATATGGATACAGGGCTAGTATATGAAGCAGTGAACATTGGGTGGAAAAACTTCCCGTTAGCAGACCAATTAAAAGAAAAATCAGGTTTACCAGTTTTTGTTGCTAATGATGCAAATATTGCTGTCTTAGGTGAAAATTGGACAGGTGCCGGTAATAAGGCAAAAAACTTAATTGCATTGACACTTGGTACTGGAGTAGGCGGAGGTATTATTGCGAATGGCTCTATACTGAATGGAGAAAACGGAATGGCTGGTGAACTTGGGCATTTAAAGATCGAAGAAGCTGGGTATTCATGCAATTGCGGAAATAATGGATGTCTCGAAACAATAGCTTCAGCAACAGGAATAGTACGTCAGGCTATAAATCAAATAGCAAACCATCCAAATAGTATGCTTGCTGAAATTTATAATAAAAATCAAACGATTACAGCAAAAGATATCTTTGAATTGGCTGAATCAGGTGACACTATTGCAGATGAAATTGTAAAAAAGACTGCTGATGTGCTTGGTCAAGTAATCGCCAACCTCGGAGTAGTTATTAATCCTTCTAAGGTACTGATTGGCGGCGGTGTTTCAAAAGCTGGTGAATTGTTAGTTGATGAGATAGAAACAGCATTTCGCAAATATGCTTTGCCAAGAGTATCAAATGCCTGTGAAATTAAAATCGCACAGCTTGGAAATGATGCGGGTATCATAGGTGGGGCGTACTTAGTTTTGGAACAAATGAATAACGACAATAGTTAGACTTGATTTTTTCTTGTTTTCTATTAGAATAATAAGCTATTAAATATAAATTAAATGTAAAATAGTTGAAACCTTTTGCAGGGCATTCTCGTCTTATATAGTACTAGCTTTGTAAACGAATGTTTACAGTTCCATCATAAAAGGAAATTGTTGCAATTGATACAGTGGGTTTTCGCAAAATGAAAATGAAATGCCGAATTAGTAAATTTTCCCACAATCAATAAGGTCAGGAAAATGAAAATATGTTTTTTGTACGTTTCACATGTTCTTCTCGGATTCGATACAGAATACTAGGAACATTCCTTAGCTGAAACATACAATAGAAATGAGTTTTATTTTTTAGGAGGAAGCAAGATGAAGTTTAAACGACCCACAATCCCCTTATATATAATCGCAGCATTATTATTTGGGCTAAAAACATACTTTGTTTATCGATTTATGTTTGACATTGAATTGGACAATTCAATGCAGGAGTTAATTTTATTTATTAACCCACTTGTCTCAGCCTTTCTTATTTTTACAATTAGCGTGTGGTTTAACAAGCGTTCTCGTCAAATGAAGTTTATAAGGTATACAGCCTTCATAGTTTCCTTTGTCGTCTTCGCAAATCTTGTATTCTATCGTCAATTTACCGATTTTATTACAATTCCGCAGTTGTTTATGGGGAGCAATATGGCAGACTTAGGGTCAAGTATTTTAACCTTAATCAAGCCTTATGACATCCTGTTTTTTGCAGATGCCGCGCTAATTTGGTATTTAAGTAAAAAACAAGAAGCAAAATTGTCGGTAGCATATCCGAAAAGTGGAAAAGTATTTGCATTAGCAATGTCATTAGCACTGCTTGCAGGAAACTTTTTCCTGGCAGAAATGGAAAGACCACAGTTATTTACACGAGCTTTTGATCGTGAGTATTTAGTTAAAAACATTGGATTGTTTAACTATCATGTATATGATCTTGTTGTTCACTCCAAGACGGAATCACAGCGTGTCTTTGCAGATGGAAATGAAATTCCGGAAATTCAAGAATATATTAACGAACATATAAAGGTAACTGGGAAATCAGATATGTTTGGTGCTGCTGAAGGTAAAAACGTAATCTTCATTAATGCCGAATCATTACAACAATTCGTTATTAACAATGAAGTGAATGGGGAAGAGGTAACACCTTTCCTGAATAGTCTTACAGATGATGAAGATACGTATTATTTTGAGAATTTCTATGAGCAGACAGGTCAGGGAAACACATCTGATTCTGAGTTCCTGATCGAAAATTCGCTTTATCCACTATCAAGAGGGGCAGTTTTCTTTACTCATGGCGGCAATGAATATCACGCCCTTCCAGAAATAATTAAAGAAGAGGGATATACATCATCCGTACTCCATGCGAACAACAAAAGCTTCTGGAATCGAGATGGCATGTATAAAAGTTTAAATATCGACAATTTTTATGATGAAGCAGCTTATGAAATAACACCTGAAAATTCAGTTGGATGGGGTTTAAAGGATAAGCCATTCTTTGAACAGTCCATAAAATACTTGCAATCAATGGAACAGCCATTCTACACGAAATTTATTACCCTAACAAATCATTTTCCATTTGAGTTAGGTGAAGAAGATCAGTCTATTGATCCATATGATTCAAATTCGAATACACTGAATAACTATTTTCCGGCTGTAAGGTATATGGATGAAGCACTGGAAGATTTCTTCGATCAGCTGAAAGAAGCTGGTATTTATGAAGATTCCATCATTATAATTATGGGGGACCATATTGGAATAAGTGCGAATCATAACCGTGCGATGAGTATGTACCTTGATAAAGAAGAAATAACGCCTTACGATCAAGTTCAGCTGCAAAGAGTTCCAATGTTTATCCATATTCCTGGAGATGGAAATGGGAAGGTAATGTCAGAAGTAACTGGTCAAATTGATATGAAACCAACGATTCTTAGTCTGTTGGGTATTGAGGCAGAAGATGATCTTTATTTCGGAAATGATGTATTTTCGGATAATAGAAAAGGATATATTGCGTTAAGAAACGGAGATTTCATCAGTGATGATTATATCTCTACCTATGGAATGTGCTATGATCGTGAAACTGGTGAACCAATCGAGGTAGACAGTGAAGAATCGGAAACAAATAGTGAAGTAGAATCCCAAAATGGTTCTGTAAATGCTTGTAGTCCAATTAGTGAAAAAGTTGCAACAGAGTTATCTTATTCTGATAACCTGGTTTATGGTGATTTGTTCCGTTTCATTGATTTTGATGATAAGGAAGCCGTTAAATAATTAGAAAGTGATAGCCGCCTATAGTTAAAATAACTATAGGCGGCTATTTTTTGGAGTTTTGCTGTGAAGAGAGATGCAGGAGTTTAATAATAAAACACATACTGGTCAGATTTGAAAATAATAAACTGTAATTCGGCTCAAACATAAAAAAAGTTAACTTTTAAAAAGTTAACTTTTGCTTTTTATTGACGTTTAATAATTATCCAGCGATTTCTGAAATAATGGTTGCAATTGAAAAAAATCCAAACGCCAATGCTGTCAAAGCTGAAAACGCTAAAGCAAATAGATTTTTATACTTCAGTTGACGAATAACTGAAACTACAGCAAGTAATGCGACGAATAATAATACGATTGCTAAAATAAGATGTCCCATAACTTTATCCTCCTTTGAAGCGTTCATTTTCCTAATCATAGAAATTGAATTAGGAATTGATTTTATATTATTATGTAACTATGACCATATAGTATTTATTCTAAAACATTAAATTGGTTTTGTCGAGTAATTGTAAAACGTTTTCTAACGTGGAATGATAGTTAATTATATTGGAGGTTTTTTAATGAAAGTAAAGGGAATGCCGTTAGGTCCAATTGGCACAAATTGTTATATTGTTTATAGTAAAGGAAACGCTTTGCTAATCGACCCAGGTGCAGAGGCAGATAAAATTAAAGCATTTTTAGAACGTGAGAAACTTCGCGTTCAAGCAATCTTATTGACCCATGCCCATTTTGACCATATTGCTGCCCTAGATGAAATAAGAAAAGCAGTCGGTGCAGACGTGTATATACATGAAAATGAGCTTTCTTGGTTGTCAGATCCACAAATGAATGGATCCTATAAGCTATTAGGAAATGAAATTGTTATGAAGCCAGCTGATTTTACATTTAATATAGGCCCAATGAAGATAGGAGATTTTACGTTTGAAGTTATACATACACCTGGTCATTCCCCTGGTAGTGTAAGCCTTATCTTTGATCAAGATGAATTCATTATCAGTGGAGATGTTTTGTTCTATCATGGTATTGGCAGAACTGACCTTCCAGGTGGGAACATGAAAGAAATTGAGGCTTCGATAAAAAATAAATTGTATCAATTAAACGATTCCTGCACGGTTTACCCTGGACATGGGCCTCAGACAACTATTGGCGAAGAAAAGCAGAACAATCCTTTTGTTCGTGCATGAATGTATAGACGGAAGGAAAAACCCTTGCATCTTATTGAGATGCAAGGGTTTTTCAGCTTTTTAATGTCCGAAACCAGGTACAAGAATGAATTCAGAATACCATGTAAAGCCAATCATGAAAATGGTACAATATGCTCCGAATAAGTACATGTACATGCGTTCAGATAACTTTAAATAACTTACTGTAAGGAAAAATGCCGTTTGAGCCAGGAATAGTAGTGCGGTGTTCGTCATATCACCGACATAAAACATTACTGTAAAAATACCTGTCCAAAAGGCAAGAACACGAAACATACGATCCATGTCTTCCCCCTCCTTTTAGGTAGCCTTTTCATTGTTATTATATATGAGGAATTAGAGAATGTAAACGAATGTCATGGAACAATTGCAAGATTAGCCCGATAACTGCAATTTCCGCAATTATCAGTAAACATATTTCCTTCCATTTGTAAAGCTGATCCTTCAAATAAGACATCAAACATTCCTTTTAAAAACAGATAGTGCATTTGACAAACAACCGTTTGATTTTTCAACACTAACTCTTTAAAAGGACAGTTATTCACGAAGAAACGAACGGTATTATTTGCTTCATCATACATAAAAGAAGGGAGGAGCCCCAGTTCTTCTGTTGCTTGCTCAAGCATACGAAGTTTGTCCTTGCTGGAAAGCATAGAATAATTATCTGTTTGAAAATCCTCTATATATTGTTGTCCATACTTTTTACCTGTGGAATAGAGCGCCCGTTCGCCAATTTCACCAAGCTCCATTAATGATTCCAATGCAATTGAAGAGAGGGTTTTATAATCCCTAGATGGGAAGCTTAATTCAATGACTTCTTCAGAGATTTGGTACATTTTTCCTGGCCTTCCGCCTTTTCCCGTTCTTTTAAAATGAGTTGTGACAAGGTTTATCTCTTCAAGTTTTGATAAGTGCATTCTTGCTACATTAGGGTGCACATCAAAATGATTTGCAATTTCAACTACGCTTACGTCTCTATGTTCTCTAAAAATATATTGGTAAATATGGTACCTTGTTGGATCACTTAAAACATTAGTAACTTTTAGTGTATTGTCCACCTAAATCACCTCAGCAGCTTTGATACCTTTATTATAGTATTTAATTTGCTTATTTAGTTAGAAAAACAAAGTTTGTTAAAAAATGTACAAACTTAAGGCGTTAAGGAATGTATTTTGGTGAACGCAAATGTTGTATCGGATTCATATGTTTTGATTGTAAAGGATAATTCATACATTGTATTACCTGCTGGAGTTATTGCAATGCTTACACTGCCGTCAGGGAAATGATAGCTGACTGAATTGGGAGGTTGCTGATCGGTCATTTCTGCTTTAACAGTTTCGTAGCCCATTTGAAAGAGGGTTTCTATTTTAACTTGCTGAATATGCCTCTGGGTAAGTGCAATATCTTGTTTATAGCTATGAATAGCGGTCATGATAAACATAAAAACTAATGTCGTTATAAAAATTACATATGGCAGTACGATGCCATGTTCATTCATAATAAGCGAGTTTTTTTTCATATTTTTCTCCTGATGTAGTAATTACGGTAACTTGAACCCCGTAGGGCAGTGAAGTGAAGGAAATACCTTCAACATCCCGAAGATAAATCTCATGTCCTTTTCCATCGACTTGTCTTCTAACATTTGATCCATACAGTTCAAGCGTCGCTGTATCTTGTTCATGTAACTTAACAAAATACAGCTTTTCCTTTGTTACTTGGATGTTCGTAGCGTCAATAATATCATCCCGAACAAATTGGAAAAATTGCTGCACAGAAATTTCAGTATAATTCGATGTGGAATTTATACTTTGAATTAAATAGCTCAAAAGAGGTAAGCTGACAGAAAGAAAGACCATCATGCATAAAACGGTGACAAATGTAAATCCTCTTTCATGATTCCGGTAATCCATAGAAGCAGAGTTTTTCGTTATTATTTTTCGCATTATTCCATTTTGCACATCCTTTAATAACCCCATTTTCTTGCTGAAATTTAAATTGTACTTCCTTATTTTCATCAATTGTTTGTATGAACTCTTTAGGAAGCAGTGTATTTGTATTCCAAATAAATTGCTGTAATTCATCGTGCAGCGCATATGCTAATTTACGACGCTCACTTAATACTTTCTGCTCTGTATGAAGTGTGGAAATAATTGGCGAAAATGTAGCAATGACGGTGAAAACAATACCGGATGCAATTAAAACTTCTATTAATGTAAATCCATTATGGTTTTGCAATATAAAACCTTCCTTTCCCAAACTGAAAGACGATCCGATATTCGCTATATGTTGTTGTTATATGAATCGTTCTTGGGTATAGAAACGTACCTTTCCCATTAAACCGAATATCACTATTAAGTCTGTAATCCACATTCCATCCATCAGGATACACCCGCTCTGTTATTATATTGCTGCCTTGAATGATTTTATAATTATCCTGATAAAAACGAATAAATACATTCTCACCCGTAGTTAAGTAGGTCATATTTTGAACATATAAGACATCGATTTCCAACGTTTCTAAAAACTGTTTGTCCTTTTGCTTTTCAATAATTTCCGATTGGAAAGGCGGGAAAATTACACTGATAATGGAAAAAATAACAAGTACAAAGAGAACTTCCAGCAATGTAAAGCCTTGATTATTATTAAGGTGCCGATACATTTCCATCTGCTGATAAGTTTAAATCCTCTCCATTAGGACAGGTGAGCTGATCTTCAGTTAGATAATCAGAAACTAATGCATCTAAACTGTTCGGATACGAGTTATTTTCCATATAATAAACATCTACTTGACCTTGAACGATGGTTACAAGTGCCTCACAGCCTTTGCTGTGAACCTCATTGCTCCGATCACCCAGGTTGGGAACAATAAGGATGATTAAGACAGATATGATTAACAAAACAATTAGCATTTCAATTAACGTAAAACCACGGTTGTTATTAAACATCGTAATAGCACTCCTTTTAGATTGTTTTAATTAACTGGAACATTGGCCACATTAACGTTATATAGATAAAAATGATGAATCCAGCCAAAACTGCAAAAAATACTGGTTGGATTAATGTGATGACTTTAATAATTTTTCTTTGAATTTCCTCCATTAACAGCTCTCCGTAGATACTTAAGTCTTTTTCCAATGATTGTGCGTCCGCATTCTTACTGAATATATTCGTCAATTGTCCTTCCAGGAAATAAAAAACGGTTAGTAAACTGGAAATATGAACACCTCTTGATAATTCTGAAGTCATTTGCCGTGTGTAGTAAGAGATAATAGGCAATTTATTTTGCTGTGTCATGTGGTCGAGTATTTCTTTAAAAGACATTCCTGTTTTAAGCAGGGAACTGAAGTGCGTAGCAAAGTAAAAGGACGTTTGCAGCCTTAAGAAGCTGCGATAAAGAGGGATTGTCCGGTAAATCTTCAATTGCTTTTCAATTGGAAGGTTATCCTTCGTCAGAAACCATACAAGAAGTAAAATTGTGAATACAATGAATAAAACAGTAGTGATGGTGGTAAGCATTTCAATTAATATAATGGAAAGCTGGACGGTTGATGAAGCGGTCGGGCTTGCTTGGAAAATATCTTGAAAAGAAGGAAGAACACTTTGTTTTATAAAGGATAGGAGCAAAGCGAAGATAAACAATAAAATAAGTGGGTATCTGGCTGCTTGTTTAAACTTATTTGTATTTTTTATTCGATATTCGTACATAGCTGCACACTTTTTGATGCTCCCTTCAAGATCTCCATTTCTTTTTGCAAAATGAAGGTATGACGTAATCATTGGATGAAATTTAGCTTTTTCAAATGCTTCCTCAATAGACAAACCATCTTCAAGAGAATTTAAAATACTGGCCGCGGGCTTTACCAATTCTCTATTCCACTTGATTGTTTCAATCGCTTCCCACAACGGATAACCATTTGTTAATAAACGGTGCAATAGTTGCAGGAATCGAAGCTGCAGAGAACTGTTCAGCATTTTTTTACGAATGATAAACTGTTTCAGATATGAAACCATAAGCGTAAGCCTTCTTTCTTAAATACTCAAATGAATGAAATGTATGAAGCTCAGTTGATTCGTTTCCTTCAATGATATTTTCTAATAATGCCCCTTCGAGTAATTCAAGAATCGCTGCCCTCCTTGTAATATCGTTACCCATCTGCAGTGGAAGTAATTGCAATGCGGCAACCGCTATAAGTGATTGTTTCATATCACTTCTCTTGATACCCATATCGACTAAACGATGAATTGTCCCTATGGCATTTTTTGCATGTAATGTGCTTAAAACAAGGTGTCCTGTCAGGGAAGCTTCAAATGCAAATTCGGCTGTATGCTTGTCACGGATTTCACCTACCATAATAATATCCGGGTCATGCCTTAACGCAGCTTTTAAACCTGTTTGATACGTAATGCCAGCTTTTTCATTTACTTGCACTTGTAAGATATTATCCATGTTTTTTTCAATAGGATCCTCCAATGTAATGGTTTGGTACGACTTTTCCTTTAAGATGGATTCCAGCAAAGCATATAACGCTGTCGTCTTACCACTCCCGGTTGGACCAGTCAGCAGGATAATACCGGCACGATTCGACATCCATTCCTTTATTTTATTTAGTTGGCTTTTAAAAAGAAAAAGTTGATCCAGTGTAAGTTTTGTTTCTTGCGGGAGGATTCTGATTGCCAAACTTTCTGTTTGATGGAGAGGAAGCGTTGATAAACGTAAGGAAAATAAATTCGTTGCAGTTTTATGCTGGATAGTTCCATTTTGAGGTTTTCTTGATTCACCAATATCCATTCCGGCAATGAATTTGTAGTAGGTGAGCAGCTGTTCATATTGTTTTAGCTGAATGAGGTTATGCTTGACTCTTTTTCCTTGGATACGGAAGTAAATATTCGTATTATTGTTAAATGGATAAAAGTGAATGTCTGAAGCGTTCTCTTTAATTGCAGCATTGAGCAGATTATTCGAAAAAGTTGCAGTGGGATTCAATTCAGTTCACCTCCTTTTACTTCGCAACAAATTACTATATTCGACGCAATTTGATAAAACCCTTCTTTTTTTTAAAAAAATATTGTATATATTTTTTTGATCTGCAAAAAATAAGTGTAAGACCTAGAATAGAGGTGGTTGGTAGCAATGTCAGGAAATGATTATCTGAAATTTATGACTGAACAAGTCGTTTCGTATTTAGACTTACCATCCGAGGAAAGAAGGAAAAGAAAAGAAGCACATAAACAGCAGCATTCCTTTTACACGACAAGATGGTTTGGTATGCTTCCATTTACTTTAAAAATAATGTTCCATAAGGAGAATAGCAGATAACTTAACCTGCTATTCTTTATTTTATAGCGCTTGCTGTTGCAAATACACGATGCCTCCATTAATTATGTTCATTGTTATTTTCGGCTGATAACGTTTCATTAATTCATCCTGTTCCTTTTTCATTTGCTCATTGTCTGTGTTGTCTTGATAAAAATGTTTTAGTGTTTGAATTTCTTCTTGCAACCGTTCTGCTGATTTCTCAGCCCACGTATGTTCCTGTTCTTCAATATAGTTTGACAAAACTGCCTCTAAACGCAGATAACCACTTTTAATTTTGATTATGGGAGAGAGGGTAAAGCAATAATCGGAAATCGTTGTTTGCAGTGAAAACTTCGACAACAGATTCATCATATCTAACTTCATCATCCCGTTAACCAAATGCAAACCAATTGAAATGATTTCATCCTTTTTATGCTGGCCTTGATAGCTGATTTTAAAATTAACGACTAACCACGGATGTAAAGGTGTTTTTTCTGTCACATCCATAGATTGAAAAAGCTTCGTAAATTTTTCTTTTTCCTTTAAATGATTCATAATTTGCTGCAGCCGAGGACTGCCAAAGTGAATCCATTCTCCTTGTGTATCACGTTTTTTCGGATTAGTTATCAACGTAAGCTGCATAGGATCTCCAGTACGGCCTATTTTTTTAATATAGTGCCAGTAAAATGGACGATTCATTAGCTCGCGATCCATTTGTTCATTTAACTGGACTTGTAATACGCCATCTTGATTTGAGATAATGTCGCAATCTTTTGCGGAAAAGTAATCTGTTAAAAATTCATTTAAATTAGTAATTGCCATAAAGTCTCTCCTCCGTTTCTGCTGTTGATTTTGATCCCTGAATAACGGACGAAAGGTTATTCAATTTTATTCGTACCTCACCGGCTGAGGTGGACTCATTATAGATGGATTCCACTTCTGATTCGATACTTGAGATGTTCAGTTCAGCTAAAATATCATCCAGATTTCCGATTACTTTTTCAAATAGGTTAATTTTCTCGTATAATAATGTCAGAATGTGTTCTTCAATCGTGTTTCGAATAACAAGATTATAGATATGCACATCCTTTTCTTGTCCAAAACGGTGTATTCGTCCAATTCGTTGTTCAAGTCGCATTGGATTCCATGGAAGATCGTAATTAATCAGATGGCTGCAAAACTGAAGGTTAATACCTTCTCCACCTGCCTCAGTAGCTATCAAAACCTGGGCATGGTCCTTAAATAGTTGTTTCATCCAGTCTTTTTTTCCGCGTTTAAATCCGCCGCGGAAAGGTACGGAAGAAATGCCATGCTGCTGTAAATACCATTGTAAATAAAATTGAGTTGCTCGATATTCGGTAAAAATAATGACTTTTTCATCACCTATTGATTTAATTAGCTCTACAACTTTTTCGGCTTTTACGTGGTGTGGAAGCTCCTCGATTTTGTTAAGCAGTGGTTTTAAGATGGCAGCATTATTTTCCTTTTCACTAATTTTTGATAATGACATATAACATGCTTCTCTTGATGAGCATATTTCACGCAAGTACGTAATTTTCGAAAACGTTGAAAATGCAATTGGTGTATTGACAAGATCATCATAAAGTTCACGAGCTTTTTCTGGAAAGTCAATCCATAATGTTTCAATCTTACGTTTTGATTCGGTAAGCTTCGTTGCTTTTCTCGTATTTCGAATCATTACTTTTTGGATCAACTGCTTTAAATAAGGATCCTGTTCTAACTTGCTTCGATCTTTACCATATCTTTCGATGAAGGAATCATAATTTCCTAGATGACCAGGACGAAGAATGGTAATAAGATTAAAAATCTCAATTAACCGATTCTGTACTGGCGTAGCTGTTAAAAGCAGGCAATATTTCTTCTTGATTGCTCGTACAAATTGATAGTTTTTCGTTTTATGATTTTTAAGCTTATGAGCCTCATCAACAAGAATAAAGTCATACTCCGTATTAATTATCTCTTCCTGGTTTGCAGAACGCTTTGCTGTATCAAGTGAGGAAATAATTATCGGATTGTCTTTCCAACTATAATTCTTCCGATGGGCAACAGCTGGAATATAAAATTTTTCATTCAATTCCCTGACCCATTGGTTAACGAGAGATGCGGGAACAAGAATAAGTGCATTTTTTACCAAGCCTCGAATCATATATTCTTTTAAAATGAGTCCAGCCTCAATGGTTTTTCCTAAACCAACTTCATCTGCTAAGATTGCTCGACCATGCATCTCTTCTACCGCTTGTTCAGCAACAGCGATTTGATGATCTAAAAAGTCAACATGCGGAAGATATTCAAGCGCACGTAACCCGCTGAAGGAAGGGGAGCTTGTTGTTAACTCAGCTTGAAATGCCATCGAAAAGAGTTCCCAACTAGAGAATGGGCCATCCTTATTGATTATTGTTTCTAAATCATTAATAAAGGCTGAATCTTTTTGTAGTTCAATAGAATCCATATGTTAATCACACATCCTGTTATTAAAATTTGGATTTCACTATAATTTTGCTTTTTGATATGTTATAATTCAAAGTGAAATAGAATTCCTTGCAGTGCAACCTCTTAGATACTGATACATAGTATAACCAAATATAAATTTTTCATTAGCGGATGATTACAAGGGGAGAGCTTACAGTATGTAACGCCGAAGGAGCAAGTTAAGAGCGAATCTCTCAGGCAAAAAGACTCTTGTAGGACGCAACTCTGGAGAGTGTTTACTGAGCTTAGTAAACCACCCACGAAGCAAATATTTATACAACCTTTTAAGTGTTTGTATAAGTATGCAACTTTCTGGTTTAAGGACAGAGATTTCTTCGGTTAGGAAGGAATCTCTATTTTTGTGCACTTTTTCAACAACTATTAGGAGGAGTGGATGGTATGAGCGAGTTGAAAAGAACACCTGTTTTTTCAGAATATGAAAAATACGGGGCGAAAACAATTGATTTTGGAGGCTGGGATTTACCAGTCCAATTTACCGGTATTAAACAGGAACATGAAGCAACTAGAACAAAAGCAGGTTTATTTGATGTGTCTCATATGGGGGAAATAGCTGTAAAAGGCCCAAAGAGCTTGGAATTTCTGCAATATGTTATGACAAATGATGTATCCAAACTAGTTCCAAACCGGGCGCAATATACGATTATGTGTTATGAAAACGGTGGAACAGTCGATGATTTAATTATTTATATGCTAGCAGAAAACGACTATTTATTGGTAGTGAATGCGGCGAATACAGAAAAAGATTACGAATGGCTGATTGAGCATAATACATATTCTGATGAGGAGTTAACGATTAATAATACCTCTGATGAATATGTGCAGTTTGCATTACAGGGCCCGTATTCAGAGGAAATATTACAACAGCTTACAGATACGAATCTATCGGAAATTAAATTTTTCAGATTTAATGCGAATGTATCGCTTGAAAGTTCAGAACATACTGCAATTGTTTCGCGTACAGGCTATACTGGTGAAGATGGATTTGAAATCTATATCCATAAATCTGAAGGTCCTGCTCTGTGGAATCGACTGCTTGAGTCAGGTAAAGACAAAGGGATTGAGCCAATTGGACTTGGCGCCCGTGACACACTTCGTTTTGAAGCTGGACTTCCATTATATGGACAGGAATTATCAAAGGATATCAGCCCAATTGAAGCAGGGCTTTCATTTGCTGTAAAAGTAGGTAAAGAAGCAGATTTTATAGGGAAGCCTGTACTGAAAGAGCAAGCAGAAAATGGAACGACAAGAAAGTTAGTAGGAATTGAAATGGTCGATAAAGGCATTCCGCGCCATGGATATACGATATTGAAGGATGAAGAAGCTGTTGGGTTTGTAACATCTGGTACACAATCCCCAACATTAAACAAAAATATCGGTATGGCACTTATCGATTCCAAACTTGCAATTGAAGGTACAGAGTTAGAAATCCAAGTTCGAAAGCGCAAACTAAAAGCAATTATTGTAAAGACACCATTTTATAAACGAGAAAAATAGGGGGCAGCATAATGGAATTTCGTTATTTACCTATGACCGAAACCGATAAAAAAGAAATGTTAGATAAAATCGGTGTATCATCCACAGAAGAACTATTTTCTGATATTCCGAAAGAAGTTAGATTGGACAAGGAATTAAACCTTAAAAAGCCAGTAAGTGAATATGAGTTGAAAAAAGAGCTAACAGAAATGGCAAGCAAAAATGCAAATTTAACAGAATATCGTTCATTTTTAGGAGCTGGCGTTTATGATCACTTTATTCCATCGGTAGTTGATCATGTCATTTCCAGACAAGAATTTTATACAGCCTACACTCCTTATCAACCGGAAATCTCCCAAGGTGAATTACAAGCTATTTTTGAATTCCAGTCCATGGTTTCTGAATTAACTGGAATGCCTGTAGTAAATTCTTCTTTATATGATGGTGCAACTGCAGTGGTAGAATCTGTAAACTTAAGTGTAGAACATACAAAGAAGAAGAAGGTTCTTATTTCAGCTGCTGTTCATCCGGAGTACCGTCAACTTGTTGAGACGGCTGCAAACGGGAAAAAACTTGAAATCGTTGAGATACATTATAAAAATGGTCTTACTGATTTAGATCAATTAGAAAAAGAGCTTGATGAAGATACTGCTGCGGTTCTTGTTCAATATCCTAACTTTTTTGGTCAAATCGAGCCTCTTGAAAAAATTAATGAGCTAATTAAACAACAAAAGAAAACAATGTTTATTGTTTCAAGTAACCCACTTTCACTTGGATTTTTGACTCCTCCAGGGGAATTCGGGGCAGATATTGTTGTCGGAGATACACAAGTCTTTGGAATCCCTGCACAATTTGGTGGACCGCACTGTGGTTACTTTGCAACTACGAAGAAATTAATGCGTAAAGTACCTGGACGTTTAGTTGGTGAAACAACAGACAAAGATGGTAAACGCGGTTACGTTCTAACGCTGCAAACGAGAGAACAGCATATTAGACGTGAAAAAGCGACATCAAACATCACTTCAAACCAAGCATTAAACGCAGTAGCAAGCTCGGTTGCGATGAGTTCTCTTGGTAAACACGGTGTTAAAGAGATGGCTAAATTAAATATGCAAAAGGCAAGATATACAAAGCAAAAGTTAGAAGAGGCTAACCTGCCAGCCGTATTTAATGGGTCATTTTTCAATGAGTTTGTAATTAAACTTTCCAAACCAGTATCTGATGTAAATGATGATTTATTTGAAAAAGGATTTATCGGCGGGTTTGATCTTGGCAAAGCATATCCAGAGTTAGAAAATCACATGCTGATTGCAACAACTGAAATCCGCACAAAAGAAGAAATTGATGCTTTTGTAAAAGAAATGGGGGATATCAATGGCTAATGAAAACTTTCCTTTAATTTTTGAACGCAGTAAAGAAGGCAGATCAAGCTATAACCTGCCAGCACTTGATGTTCCGGAAGTTAAACTAGAAGAAGAGTTAGATGATATATATATTCGTAAGACGGATGCAGAACTTCCTGAAGTGGACGAATTAGAACTAATGCGTCATTATAACGGTTTATCTGAACGTAACTTCGGTGTTCAAACTGGGTTTTATCCATTAGGGTCCTGTACAATGAAATATAACCCAGTAATTAACGAAGATGTTATCAGACTTCCCGGATTTAGTCATATCCACCCATACCAAGATACGAAAACAGTTCAAGGTGCATTGGAATTGATGTTTGATTTACAGGTTCATCTGGAAGAAATCACAGGAATGCATGAAATTACATTGCAGCCTGCTGCTGGTTCCCAAGGTGAATGGACTGCTATCATGATGATTAAAGCATTCCACGAAGCAAATGGTGATTATCACCGCGATGAGATAATTGTCCCTGACTCAGCACATGGCACAAATCCTGCATCTGCGGCAGTAGCAGGATTTAAAACGGTTGAAGTTAAATCAAACGAAAAAGGATTAGTAGATGTTGAGGACTTAAAACGGCTTGTTAATGAAAACACTGCGGCTCTTATGTTAACAAACCCAAATACATTAGGATTATTTGAGACAGAAATTCTTGAAATGTCAGAAATAGTTCACAGCGTGGGTGGAAAAATGTACTATGACGGTGCAAACTTGAACGCTATTATGGGTTACACTCGACCAGGAGATATGGGCTTTGACGCGGTTCACTTGAACCTGCATAAAACATTTACTGGCCCACACGGTGGTGGAGGCCCAGGATCAGGTCCAATTGGAGTATCAGAGGAACTTGCTCCATACTTACCAAAACCCGTTGTTCGCAAAAACGATGGTGTATATGAACTTGACTATGATCGTCCACAATCCATTGGTATGGTGAAAGGTTACTATGGGAACTTTGGAATTAACGTGCGTGCATACACGTATATACGTACAATGGGTGCAGAAGGATTGAAGAAAGTTAGTGAATATGCAGTCCTTAATGCAAACTACATGATGCGCAGTCTTGAAAAAGAATATGAACTCCCATTTACACAACATTGCAAACATGAATTTGTGTTATCTGGAAGCAAACAGAAGAAACTTGGCGTGAGAACAATGGACATTGCAAAGCGTCTATTAGACTTAAAGTTCCATCCGCCAACTGTTTACTTCCCATTAATTGTGGAAGAAGCATTGATGATCGAGCCAACGGAAACAGAATCTAAAGAAACATTAGACACATTTATCGATGCAATGCTTCAAATTGCTGATGAAGCGAAAACTAATCCAGAAATTGTTCAGGAAGCACCGCATAATACAGCAGTAAACCGTTTAGACGAAGCTGGAGCAGCTCGTAAGCCAATATTACGTTATCAAAAAGAAGGCTAATTGAACGAATTTAAATTAGAATAATAAAAATAAAGAGTGATAATCTTACCAAACAGCTGGTAGATTCCACTTTTTATTTTCTGGAAAGACATATTATTTAGCGAGTATATGTAATTTATCTAAGTGTCGTATGCTAGGATGCATTTATGTTAATCAATTAAAAAATCGTTCCCATCATCAGGATAGATGCTTGGGAACGATTTTGCTTTGTTCGTCTTGATAACTTAATTTTTCATTTTAATTTTACCGGTCCATTTCTTGAAACCGCCTTTTAAATGATAAATATCCTGATAACCTTTTTTGTGAAGTAATTGAGCTGCTCTTGCAGAACGAGTACCACTTTGACAATAAAGATATACTGGTTTATCTTTACGCATCTCGACTAAACGTTGACGCATTTGACTTACAGGAATATTTCTTGCTCCAAGAATATGACCTCTCTCAAATTCTTGAGGCTCTCGCACATCTATTAATTGAGCTTTCCGATAACCTTCCCGGAATTGATCCTCTGTCAATACCTTCAAGTAATTACGTTGTCTATAATAGCGGAATATGCCAACTGCAAGCAAGACAACTACGGCAATAATTAAAAACTCCATTTTACTTCCCCCGTCTGTCCAAAAAATGTTCACTATCTATTTTATTATATGGGTAGACGCGGTATATTTCAAAGTTTTTCTCTTTCCTATAAGAAAAGTTCACAATTTGCTGTTTTCACGATTAAATAGTTCTTAAAAATGTCATAAATTGCATATAGCGAGGATTATTGCCGGATTTCCATTTTAAACTATTAAATTCCTGCTTGACAAAATGAGCTGAATATGTCTAAAACTCCATATATAGTATATATATTAATTTATTAACACTATATATCGTTTAATTTATACCTGTTTTGTGGTATTGTAGTAATGTTGGATTTTGTAAAGATAGGTTTAAAGGAGAGATTAAATGTCGATTAAGGCAAAGGAAACAAATGGGATTGATGTGGAAACACTAAACAAAGATATAGATCTTTTTCCTCCCGTACACCCGATTACATCAGAAATGAAATTGACCCATAAGGGTGTTTCTCGATTGGTTATGCTTGATCGGTATGCGTTTAAGGATACAGAAAAGAAAACATTGAAAACCGGAGATTTTGTCGTTTTAACAGTGAAAGCTGATCCGAAATTTCCGGCAAGGGGTCTTGGATTTGTTAAAGCAATTAATTGGCAGGAGAATAAAGCGAGTGTTCAAGTAGATGCAGAATTTATCTCTGTGCTTGATGACAAAGAAGAAGCAGCTACAGGTATTATTGAACGATCTCTTGATGTAATCGAAAAACCACTAGAAGTATATTACGAACAAATTGCAAAACGGAATGCAACTGGATTAGCGAATGTAGAAAAAACTGAAGAAGAGCAGCAGTATTGGTTTGAAACATTCAATCAAGAGCTGGCAGATTTAAATTTTATTCCTGCAGGACGTGTTTTATACGGAGCAGGGGCAGATACGGATGTAACTTACTTCAATTGTTATGTGATGCCATATGTAAAAGACTCACGTGAAGGAATTTCCGATCATAGAAAACAGGTAATGGAAATTATGTCTCGCGGGGGTGGAGTGGGAACGAACGGTTCAACCTTACGTCCAAGAAACGCATTAGCAAGAGGTGTAAATGGGAAATCTTCTGGCTCTGTATCGTGGCTTGATGATATTGCAAAGTTAACACATCTTGTGGAACAAGGTGGATCTCGCAGAGGCGCTCAAATGATCATGTTAGTTGATTCTCACCCGGATATTATCGAATTTATTATTTCAAAGATGCAAAATCCGAGGATACTTCGCTACCTGATTGAAAATACCGACGATGAACAAATCAAACGGCTGGCAGAAGAAAAACTGAAATTTACACCTTTAACAGAAACAGAATTTGATCTTTATCAGAGTGTCGTAAATTATAAGACAATGCCTGGTCTTGGTGGCTTCACTGAGGCTGCATTACGTGAAGCAGATGATAAACTCAGAATAGGCGGAACATACTCGGTACACAACCCTGAATTTCTGACAGGTGCAAATATCTCCGTATGTATTACAAAAGAATTTATGGAAGCCGTTGAAAATGACGATATATATGATCTGCGCTTTCCTGATGTAGAAAATTATACGAAAGAGGAAATGGCCTTTTATAATGAAAAGTGGCATGAAGTTGGCGATGTACGAAAATGGGAAGAGATGGGGTTTGGTGTACGTACCTATCGCAAGATAAAAGCAAAAGAATTATGGAACTTGATCAATGTGTGTGCAACATATTCCGCAGAACCCGGAATATTTTTCATCGATAATGCAAATGACATGACCAATGCCAAAGCATATGGTGATCAAGTAGTAGCAACGAACCCGTGTGGCGAGCAGCCTCTTGCACCTTATAGTGTGTGTAACCTGGCAGCCGTTAACCTCGCTGAAATGGTAAATAAAGAGACTAAAACAGTTGACTACGAAAAATTAAAGCAAACAGTAAGAACTGGAGTAAGAATCCAGGACAATGTTATTGATGCGACTCCGTACTTCTTGGAAGAAAATAAAAAGCAGGCACTCGGTGAACGTCGTGTAGGTCTTGGTGTAATGGGAATGCATGATTTATTAATTTATTGTGAAACAGCCTACGGTTCAGATGAAGGTAATGAGTTAGTAGATAAAGTGTTCGAAACAATTGCAACGACCGCATACCGTACCTCGATTGAAATTGCAAAAGAAAAGGGAAGTTTTCCATTTTTAGTTGGGGAAACAGATGAAGAAACGATGGAGCTAAGAAAAGCATTTATAAACACAGGTTATATGAAAAAAATGCCTGCATCAATTCGAGAGGATATCCTAACATATGGTATTAGGAATTCGCACTTATTAACAGTTGCTCCTACTGGAAGCACCGGAACGATGGTTGGGGTTTCTACAGGATTAGAGCCATACTTCTCCTTCTCTTATTTCAGAAGCGGAAGACTCGGAAAGTTTATAGAAGTAAAAGCAGATATCGTACAAGAGTATTTAGACAGTAATCCAAATGCAGATCCAGATAATCTGCCACAATGGTTTGTGACTGCAATGGATCTTTCACCAGAGGCGCATGCAGATACACAGTGTGTCATACAGCGTTGGGTGGATAGCTCGATATCAAAAACAGTAAATGCACCAAAAGGGTACACGGTTGATCAAGTAGAAAGTGTCTATCAAAGACTATATAATGGTGGAGCAAAAGGTGGAACGGTATATGTTGACGGAAGCCGTGATTCTCAAGTTCTTACATTGAAAGCAGAAGAAAACACGGTTGGTGAGCAAACAGAGCTGTTCACAGATACTGAAAAGCCTAAAGTTGTGTTAATGGATACAATCCAAGAGCTAGAACGAACGAATGTTACGATTGGTTCCGAAATTGGGGATACCTGTCCAGTTTGTCGAAAGGGTAGTGTAGAAGAAATAGGCGGTTGTAACACTTGTACAAGCTGTGGAGCACAATTAAAATGTGGTCTGTAACTTTTAGGAGAAGAGCCAATATTGGCTTTTCTCCTTTATTTTTCCTTCTAAAATAATATAACTTGTGTTAATTTGTCTTTTCCTGTATCCTCATAATAGAGAAACAGTTTTGCCCTAACTAAAAAATATTCTTGAAACGAGGAGATCTAACATGCCTACTCCAAGTATGGAAGATTATATCGAGCAAATATATAACTTAATTGAAACGAAAGGGTATGCCCGTGTATCTGATATTGCAGAAGCATTGGAGGTCCATCCTTCTTCCGTTACTAAAATGGTACAAAAATTGGATAAAGATGAATATTTAAACTATGAAAAATATCGAGGATTCGTTCTGACGGCAAAAGGAAAAAAAATCGGCGAGCGTTTAGTGTTTAGACATGAGCTTCTGGAAGAGTTTTTGGAAATCATTGGTGTGGAGAAAGATAATATTTACAATGATGTGGAAGGGATTGAACACCATCTAAGCTGGAATTCCATCGATCGAATTGGAGATCTTGTTCATTACTTTAAACATGACTCCACAAGACAGGAAGAATTAAAAAAAGTGCAAGCGGATAGTGTAAAAGAATAAACATCTAACCATACAGTTCATTTATTTAACTGTATGGTTTTTTATTAAAGCAAAAAAGTTTGCTAAATGTTATTCTCATAGGCCGATTTTAATTTACATCACTCCTGCTCATGACATTGTTCTAATCTTGACGTTTTCGCTTATATATATAAGGAGTTTACCCTTTCGTTTCAGCTTAGTGAAAATGACTTCATGAAAAAATAAACGTGGGGAGAGAGCGGATGAAGATTGATGCAGTGTTTTCTGGTGGCGGAGTAAAAGCGTTTGCATATGTCGGAGTGCTGGAAAGTCTTAAAGAGCATCAACTCCAATTAGTGCGAGTAGCGGGAACTTCTGCAGGGGCAATTGTCGGTTCATTGGTAGCTGCTGGATATGAAATAAACGAAATTGAAAAGCTTATACATGAACTTGATTTGACTGAATTTATTGATCCACCACTTTTAACAAGATTGCTGCCATTTACGAAGTGGTTTTTTATGTACAGTCAGCTCGGAATTAATAAAGGGAATAAGCTGGAAAGCTGGCTTGAAGAACTTTTGGCAAGGAAAAATATACGTACCTTTCATGATATAAAAGAAGGATACTTCAAAGTTGTTGTCAGCGACCTTTCTTTAGGAAGGCTTATTGTCATACCTGATGATTTAGAAAGTGTGTATGGAATTGAAGCTAATTATTTCCCAGTTGCAAAGGCTGTTCGAATGAGTGCAGGATTTCCTTTTTTCTTTATGCCCAAAAAAATGCCAGGATTGTATAAAAAGAAAAGCGTGATTGTTGATGGTGGACTTTTAAGCAACTTTCCATTATGGATATTTGACAATGGAGATAAAACCAAGAAAAGGCCAATTTTAGGTATTAAATTGACAGACGCAACTGAAAAGGGGATAGGTCCAAGAGATATTAAAAATGCTTTGGATATGTATCAAGCATTATTCTCTACGATGAAGCAAGCCCATGATGCCAGATATATTTCAAAAAATGAAAAGAGGAATATTCTATTTGTTCCTGTTGCGAATACTGGAGCAGTTAATTTTCATATTTCACAAGAAGTAAAAAAAGAATTAATTCGAAGCGGGAAAGAAAATGCCGATGATTTTTTAAAACGATGGTCTACATAACGAGAACCATACAATTCTCAAAAATTCTTTACTATGTTTAAAATGTAAATGCTCAAATAAAAAAGACCGGCTATAGAGAAGCTCGGTCTTTTCGTTTTGCTTTATTGCCTTCAATTACTTTAAGATGACTAGGTCGTTTAGTTCGTTTTTTCTTTTGTGCCGCAACTGGTTTTGTCTGTTTAGGGGCGGCATAGGACGAAGGCTGCTTGTATTTTGATTTTGATTGCTTTACTGCCTTCTTGTATTTTTTCATATCATCGGAGTTAGAAGGGGTTCTTTTGTTTAATACAAAGTAATAGAGCAGAGCAAATACAGCCACCCCAATACCAAGCATGATTAAAATGTTTGTTAAAAAGTTAATTGTATTTCCAAAAAGCTGTGAAATTAAACCGATAACCGCTAACCCAATAATCAGGTAAACAACAATTGAAAATTTACTACGGCTCATTAAAATTCCTCCTTCCACAGTCTTGTAATATAATAATAGTCTTTTACTATTGTATATACCACTAAAGTGCAAGTTTATATCCTTTTTTTACAAATTAAATGAATATACGTTTCCTGTTAGAAATTGTTTCCTAATTCGCACAAAAATATTCAATACATAATTTGTTTGCTTTAATTCTATTTTACTTGAAAAAACGGTTTACCACTAGCCCAATATTTCAAATGGTACCCATTTGCTGTGATTTGTTTACAGGTGATTGGTAATAATAGAATTTGGAGGTGTAAAACAATGAAGTCAGGGAAAGAATCACAGACAACTAATTCAGAAGAGCAGTTTTCACTATTGTCTAAGTCCCTTTTTACCGGATTTGTAGGAGGTATCGCTTTAGGGTGTGCGTGGTGCATCTTATATTACTTTAATTTTAGTGAAATATCACCTAAATCTTATATATTAAAATCATGGACGAATGCCAATTGGACGGAAACATGGCTTGGGACACTTCTTACGATTCTTGCAGTTGGCATACTGTCTATTGTAACGGCTTGGATTTATTACGCTGTATTTAAAAAAATTTATTCCATGTGGATGGGTGTTGTATACGGAATAATTTTATGGGGGATTATTTTTATCCTTATACAGCCGATTTTTACAAATGTACCGAGTATAACCGATGTTACTCTGAATACCATCATATCGACGGTAAGTTTATTTATTCTATACGGAACATTTGTTGGTTACTCCATTTCGTATGAATATTTTGATATGAAAGTGCAACTAAGCAAAAGGTCAAAAGAGTAGCTGTGTTCAAATAGAAGTAACAATACTCAAATGAAACGATTTATGTTAGACTTAATTGTACAAAAATAATAAAATGTAACCGTTAAATGATTGAGAGGGAGAAACTGATGGAAAAACTGAATAAGCTGCGAGAAGCATTAGAAAAAAATAAGCTTGATGCCATTCTAATTACGAGTCCAATCAACAGAAGGTATGTGACCGGATTTACTGGTACAGCAGGCATTGCATTGGTATCTCTTGATGATGCCCGATTGATAACGGATTTTCGTTATACGGAACAGGCAAATGAACAGGCAAACGGTTTTAACGTAATTGAGCATAAACAATTAATTGAAGGTGAAATTACAGATCAGTTAAAACATATGCAAGTAAAACGTCTTGGTTTTGAAAAAGATTATGTTACATTTACACAATATGAAAACTACAAAAAGAGCTTTAATGTGGAACTGGTTCCTGTTAGCGGGATAGTTGAAGAGCTACGATTAATTAAAACAAATGATGAGCTAAACACGATGAAAAAGGCAGCTAAAATTGCAGACGATGCGTTTGTTCATATCCAAAAGTTTATTAAACCTGGTGTAAAAGAAATCGATATTTCAAATGAACTCGAATTTTATATGCGCAAACAAGGTGCGGCTTCATCAAGCTTTGATACAATTGTTGCGTCTGGGTATCGTTCAGCGCTGCCACATGGTGTTGCATCTAATAAAGAAATACAATCAGGTGAATTAGTTACATTAGATTATGGTGCATTATATGAAGGTTATTGCTCGGATATCACGAGAACTGTTGCCGTTGGAAAAATTTCAAGCGAATTACGGGAAATATATGATATAGTATTAGAGGCGAATCTTCGTGGAGTAAATGGGATTAAACCGGGTATAACAGGTAAGGAAGCGGATGCCTTAACACGGAGCTTTATTACAGACAGAGGCTATGGTGACAATTTTGGACACTCTACAGGGCATGGCTTAGGTCTGGAAGTTCATGAGGGTCCAGGATTATCATATCGATCGGATAAAGTTTTGAAAAAAGGCATGGTAGTTACAGTTGAACCTGGAATTTATGTGGCTGGTATTGGAGGCTGCAGAATTGAAGACGATATTGTACTAACAGAATCCGGAAACGAGAGACTAACCTTTGCTTCAAAAGAATTGATACAACTGTAGAGATACATAAAGGAGGAAATGACTTGATTTCAGTAAATGATTTTAAAACAGGTTTGACAATTGAAGTAGACAACGGTATTTGGCAGGTATTAGAATTTCAACACGTTAAGCCAGGTAAGGGTGCTGCATTTGTGCGTTCAAAACTGCGCAATTTAAGAAACGGCAATATCCAGGAAAAAACATTCCGTGGTGGAGAAAAAGTTGGCAAGGCGCATATCGAAAATAAAAAAATGCAATATTTATATGCATCTGGTGATTCTCATGCATTTATGGATACGAACACATATGAACAAATTGAACTTCAGACAAGTCAAATTGAAGATCAACTAAAATTTATGAAAGAAAACATGGAAGTAAACGTAATCAGCTATGAAGGCGAAGTTCTTGGTGTCGATCTTCCAAACAACGTAGAACTGGAAGTTGTTGAAACAGAACCAGGAATTAAAGGAGATACTGCAAGCGGTGGCTCAAAACCAGCTAAGCTGGAAACAGGTCATTCGGTTCAAGTACCATTCTTTGTAAACCAGGGTGATGTTCTAGTCATCAATACATCTGATGGAAAATATGTATCAAGAGCTTAGTTATATCGTTGTATGAGAAAAAAAGCTGTCTTACGGAGGATATCAATCCTCTGTAAGACAGCTTTTTTTGTTGTGTTGGGAACTATTAAACTTGAAAGCTGTGGATAACGTAAGTACCTATACAGACATGTCCATAAAGCTTCAATCGGCTGATGAGACTCCCCTTATCTTATGTCATGCCGTCTGTCCAGAATTTCTCCAGCGTAAGAATGTTTGGTAAAACGGACACTCAAAAGTTCGGGGCACTGTCCGTAAGTGCAAAGACGCACAGTATGTGCAAGACAGGGGGGCAATCATCTATCTTCCGGAGGAGCGAGTAATCACATACCCGAGCATTGTGTTTTTGCTTTTATTCTTGTTGTCTCATTTTTTATTTGAACATAGCAGCAAGGTCATAAATTATCTAATCCGACATACATTTACTATAAAGCAGCTTCAAAACAAAGTGGGGAATTATAATGGACGAGATTATGCGTTTATTTCCAAATGATATGAGACAAGCTATTCAACTTGTAGTAAATAACAAATGGCATATGCTGCAGGAAATTCGGGTTCGTTTAAATCGCCCAATTGAGTTAATTTTTGATGACACGACAGAATGGGTTAAACCCATTATCCCTCAAGTGAAAGAGGCTACATTTTTAATTAATCAGCTTAGCCAATTTTCGTTATACCGCTTGGAGGACGAGCTCAGAGAGGGCTATATCACAATTGAAGGTGGACACCGGGTAGGCATCGCCGGGAAAGTAACGACGTCAGGAAGTAATGTAAAAGCAATACAAAATATTACTTTCTTTAATATTCGTATTGCTAAAGAGAAACCTGGTGTAGCTTCACCAATTATCCCCTATATATATAACGGGGACTATTTAAATACATTAATCATCGGACCACCGCAGACAGGAAAAACGACCTTGATTCGAGATGTAACCCGGTTGATTTCCAATGGCTCAAAAAAGATAAAATCTAAAAAAGTAGGAGTTGTTGACGAGCGATCGGAAATTGGTGCATCAATTAAAGGAGTTCCGCAGCATAATTTAGGATTACGAACAGATGTAATGGATGCATGTCCTAAAGCTGAAGGAATGATGATGCTCGTTCGTTCAATGTCACCAGATGTGATGGTAGTGGATGAAATCGGCAATAAACAAGATGTCGATGCGCTGATGGAAGCAGTTAACACAGGTGTTACTGTAATCTGCACCATACATGGTAAAAGTATCGATGAGTTGAAAAGACGTCCCTCCTTAAAACCGATTTTCAATCAACATATCTTTGAACGCTATATTGTATTAAAAAATGATACAAGTCCTGGTCGAATTAGCCACGTGCTAGATCATCACGAAAATAATTTGCTGCAAAAAACAAGGGGTGTGACAAATGAAGTGGATTGGAGCCCTGCTTTTAATCGGAACAGCCACCTTGGCAGGATTTGAATGGAGCAATAGGCTGACGAAGCGACCTAAGCATATTCGCCAATTAAAAAGTGCATTACAAATTCTTGAGGCAGAAATTATATATAGCCAAGCAGCATTGTTCGATGCATTCCTATCCGTTTCTAAAAAAATACCGAATCCATTACGGGGTTTTTTCGCTTCTTTGGGAAAGGAAATGCAAGGAGAAACAGTTGATTTTTTTACAGTTTGGGAGGCACAGGTAGAAACATTATTAAAAAAATCAAGTATGCATGAAACGGAAAAAGAAATATTAAAGCAATTCGGCAGAACTCTTGGTCAGCATGATATCACCCAACAGCAAAAACATATACAGTTAACCATTGTTAACTTGGACAGAGTGCTGGAAGAAGCGATTGATCATGACCGTAAATACGGAAAATTAGCAAAAAGTTTAGGCGTTTTAAGTGGGGTATTTGTTGTGTTGCTACTCATTTGACATTTTAGGAAGGAGCATTTTTATGTTTACAGATGCATCCATTCTTTTCCAGATAGCTGGGATAGGGATAATCGTAGCATTAATTCATACGATTTTAAAGCAAATGGGTAAAGAAGAAATTGCTCAATTTGCCACACTGCTTGGATTTATTATTGTACTTGTCATTGTAATCAATGGACTTTCTGATTTGTTTCAGCAAATTAAATCTGTATTTTTGTTTTAGGAGCTAAATGATATGGATATCCTGCAGATTGCTATATTAGGCGTTGTGGCTAGTATTTTATATATCATTTTAAAAGATCTGAATAAGTCCTTTGCCTTTTTCCTTATTTTGATTACAGGAATTATTATTTTTCTTGCAATCATACATCAAATCAGTGTTATTTTCCAGACCATTCAGACACTCGGTGAGAAGGCAAGTGTTGAGGGCCTTTACTTGGAAACAATTTTAAAAATTATTGGCATTGCGTATATTGCAGAGCTGGGTGCTAACTTAACAAAGGACGCGGGCCTTGGTTCTGTAGCGCACTATATAGAGCTTTCAGGGAAAATATTTATCTTGTTACTTGCAGTACCAATCATAACAGCAGTTATTGAAGCGATTATTAGCTTTTTACCGTCTGTATAATTATTCAGTACTGGTTGAAGGGAGCAAACGGGGTGGGTGAATGAAATTATATAAAAAAATAATCCTATTTCTGCTTGGAAGTGCCTGTTTCTTGTGTGGACAGGTTACTGTTTCTGCCGCTGCAGATAATGACATTCATTTTGACGAAAGCATCCTGCAAGAAATCTCCCTTGATGGTGTAGGCAGCTATTGGGATCAACTGGTCGAGGAGTATGGAGGCTATTTGCCTGAGATTGAAAAGACGAGCATCTATGAATTCGTTAAAAACCAGGATTCTTTCTCACTAAAAAATACAATCATTGCATTTTTCGAGTACTTGTTCCATGAACTTATTGCCAATGGCAAGTTATTAGGAACTTTATTAATGCTCACGCTGTTCTCTGTAATTTTACAAACGATGCACAGTGCATTCGAGCGAAACGCAGTCAGTAAAATTGCTTATTTTGTCATCTATCTGGTTCTCATTTTTATTGCCCTGAACAGTTTCTATGTCGCTGTATCTTACACACAAGATGCAATTGAAATGATGAAAGGATTCATGATTGCCTTACTCCCTCTTGTGCTAGGAATGATGGCCAGTTTTGGAAATGTGATAGCCGTTTCATTCTTTCACCCGATCATCATTTTTCTGATTAATTTCAGTGGAATTTTAGTTTCAGCGTTTATCCTACCGTTACTGTTTCTTTCAGCCATGCTTTTAATAGTCAGCAGTTTAAGTGAAAATTACAAAGTGACCCATCTGGCAAACTTATTTAAAACTGTTGGACTTGGTGCACTAGGCATATTCTTGACTATATTTTTAGGAGTCATATCTGTTCAAGGTACAGCATCTGCAATTCAGGATGGCTTAGCAATGAAAACAGCTAAATTTGTTACTGGCAACTTTATTCCTGTTGTAGGCAGAACATTTACAGATGCAGCAGATACCATATTAAGTGCATCTTTGGTATTGAAAAACGCTGTCGGTATGGCTGGGCTGCTGATCATTTTATTAATTGTCCTCTTTCCAGCATTAAAAATAGCAGCGGTTGCTTTGATTTATAAAATAGCTGCTGCAGCACTGCAGCCAATTGGAGGCGGCCCGGTTATTACAGCTTTAAATACAATTAGCAATTACATTTTATACATTCTTGCCTGCTTACTAGCGGTATCCTTAATGTTCTTATTGGCGATTGTTATTATCGTTTCCGCTAGTAATATTACTATTCTGCTGAGATAAGGTGATGTTCGATGGAGGTAATCATACAATGGGTAACCCAAATAATATTATTTATCATTCTTGCCGCAATTATTGATTTGCTGATTCCAGTAGATTCGATGAAAAAATATGTCAAGCTGGCAGTCGGACTTATCTTAATTCTTATCCTCTTAAAGCCTGTATTTTATCTGTTTAATACAGATATTGAACAAGCTGTAGAAACGTCTATTAATGAGCTGGATCAAGCCTATAGTCAGGATGGAAATATAGAAAATCAAATAGAATTTCAAAAAAAAGAGATACAAAACAGTCAACATGCATATATTTTAGAACAAATGACTGTCCAACTGAAAAATATAGCTGAGGACCCCTTGAAGGAAGAATTCCAAATGGAGATTACGAGCATCGACTTTACATTTGAAGAAACGGAAAACCTTTCCTTTGAGGATTTAGCAGAAGTCATTGTTTATATAAAGGGATTAGAGAACGAGGAGGGAGCGGTGGATACAGTTGAAGAAATAGTCATTGATTCTCAGCATAAGGATGAAGGAAGCGTCGAGGGAAATGAAGAAACTGAAGCAGAAATCGCAGCATTGCTAATGGAGGTATGGGAGTTAACAGATAAGAAAGTATCTATTTATTGGGAGGGAGGGACATCATGAAAAATTTCTTTCGACCAAAGAAATCGGAGGGGGACAGCCCTCCATCAAAGAAAATCGGCTACCTTATAATCTTAGGACTGACTGGGGTATTTCTAATTATTGTTAGCAATATTTTTTCATCAGAGGACGAGCCTGAACTTGACATGCAGCCTCAAGGAGAAACTCAAAATACAACCAAAGCTGATGATGCAGCAGAAATGTCTTCTTCAGATATGAGTCATGTAGAAGAACGTTTAGGACAAGATTTAGCTGCAATGCTTAATAAAATCCAAAGTGTAACAGATGCGGAGGTTATGGTTAATTTGAATGCAACTAGTGAACATATTTATGAAAAGAACACCACCAAAGGTCAGCAGATAACCGATGAATCTGATCGTAATGGTGGTACAAGAAAGATTGAAGATAATACAGAAGATAGCCAAGTGGTAACAATACGAAAAGGCGATCAGGAAATGCCATTATTGGTTCAAACAAAGCAACCAGAGGTCAGGGGGGTGTTTGTAGTAGCAAAAGGAGCTGATCAGCCCTCGGTAAAAAATCAAATTGTAGAAGCAGTATCACGTGTTCTTGATGTTCCATCTCATAAAATTTCTGTGATGCCAAAAAATTAGGAGGTAATAGTATGTTAAAAAAACAAACGGTATGGCTATTGACTATGTTAAGTTTAATGATTGTGCTTAGTGTGTATTATATGCTTTCTCCAAATGGTGATGATTTAGCGTATATCAATGATGGACAACCAGATAGCGAAAAAGCTGCAACAACAGCAGCAACAGAAGTTGGGGATGTTGAGAATACCGAAGATGCAGAGGTTGATGAGATTACAAACCTTGGTCAGGATGAGTTATTTGCAACAATTCGCATGGAAATACAGGACGATCGCAGCAAGGAAATCAGCCGTCTTACAGACGTAGTTGCATCCGCTAACGCAAATGCAGAAGAAAAAGAGGAAGCACTTAATGAAATCGATGTATTAGAAAATTTAGATGCTAAAGAAGCAATACTTGAAGAACAAATTGTTGGCGCAACAGGCTATGAGGATGTTCTTGTCCGCTCAGATGCAGAAAAGGTGCATGTTCATGTAAAGGTTGAGGAATTAACAGAGACAGAAGTTGTAAACATCATGCAAATGGTACGTGATGAATTTGGTGACGGAGTTAAAACAGAAGTAAATTTTCAACCAACAGGTAAATAAATATAACGATCACTTTATAGAGTTAGGTAATTCAATCAATATTTCATAGCTTGTAAATCCAGACGTTATTCTAAGTCTGGATTTCTTATTTAGTTTGGACACTTTATAGTGGTAAGTATTTATCAAGTTACTATAAAGATTTGACGACTGTAAGGCTTATCCATAAATATATCTTTCAATTCGCATTGCACCAGCAATACTGCTATAATTAAACGCAGAGGTATTTTTAAAATGGACTTAAATATATCCAAGGCTTGATGTTTTACAATGTTTTATCGTAAAATGTTAGGAGGAATTATTAGTACCTAATATTAAAAGCTTGATATTGTACAAATAATTAATAAACGATCTTGAAAATAAGAGGAGTGCAAGACATGTTAAAAGTACAAGAATTACGTGAGATTATAGAACTAATCGATCAATCTTCCATTACGGAATTTACTTATGAGGCAGAAGGTGCGACTGTATCATTGAAAAAAGCAGGCAATGAAAACATAGCTGTTGTTTCAGAGGCCACTGTTCAGGCTAAACCTGTGCAAGCAAAACCTCAGGTTCAGGTAGCAGAAGAACAGCCTGTGAGTCCTGAAGTACAACCAGCTGCTGCAAAAACTGCAGATTATGATCATGAAATTGTATCTCCAATGGTTGGAACATTTTACGCTGCTTCTTCACCAGAAAGTGACCCATTTGTTTCAAAAGGAAGTTCTGTAGAAGCAAATACGGTCGTATGTATTGTTGAAGCAATGAAATTATTTAATGAGATTGAAGCGGAAGTCTCTGGTGAAATCGTAGAAGTACTTGTTGAAAATGGTGAACTAGTTGAGTACGGTCAACCATTATTCAGAGTTAAGAAGTAAGGAGATGTCGCAATTGATTAAAAAGGTTTTAATTGCTAACAGAGGAGAGATTGCAGTTCGTATTATTCGAGCTTGTAAAGAACTTGATATTGAAACGGTTGCGATATACTCTGAAGCAGATAAAGAATCATTACATGTTCAACTAGCTGACGAGGCATATTGTGTTGGTCCCAAACTAAGTAAAGACAGCTATTTGAATTTCACAAATATTATTAGCGTTGCAACCATGACGAATGTAGATGCGATTCACCCTGGCTATGGATTTTTAGCTGAGAATGCTGATTTTGCTGAAATTTGCAGGGAATGCAATATTACTTTTGTTGGACCTTCACCAGAAGCGATTCAGAAAATGGGGATAAAAGATGTTGCAAGAGAAACAATGAAACAAGCCGATGTGCCAATCGTTCCAGGTTCTGACGGAATTGTTGAAGATGAAGCACAAGCAAAAGAAGTTGCTGCAGAAATCGGATATCCAGTTATTATTAAGGCTACTGCAGGCGGAGGCGGTAAAGGAATCCGTGTTGCACGTTCAGAAGAAGAACTTGTCAAAGGTATTCAAGTAACACAGAAGGAAGCAGAAACAGCTTTCGGTAATCCTGGTGTATATATTGAGAAATTTATTGAAGATTTCCGTCACGTTGAAATTCAAGTTTTAGCAGACACATATGGCAACACAGTTCATCTAGGTGAAAGAGATTGTTCAATCCAAAGAAGGCTCCAGAAACTGGTTGAAGAGACTCCATCTCCTGCATTAACTCCAGAAATCCGTAAGCAAATGGGAGAAGCTTCTGTAAATGCAGCTAAAGCTGTTAATTATGTTGGTGCTGGTACGATTGAATTTATTTTTGATCGCAAGAGTCAGCAATTTTACTTTATGGAAATGAATACCCGTATCCAGGTAGAGCATCCCGTTACAGAGATGGTAACTGGTATTGATTTAATTAAAGAGCAAATTCGAATTGCGAACGGGGAGAAGCTATCCTTCGAGCAAGCAGATATCGAGTTTGATGGCTGGTCGATTGAATGTCGTATAAATGCAGAAAACCCATTTAAAAATTTCATGCCTTCAGCAGGTGAGATTGATATGTATTTACCTCCAGGCGGGCTCGGGGTTCGAATTGACTCTGCAGCTTATTCCGGTTATAAAATACCACCATACTATGATTCCATGATTGCTAAGCTGATCACATATGCGCCTACGAGAGAGGAAGCAATTAAGCGAATGAAACGTGCATTGGATGAGTTTGTTATCGAAGGTGTGCATACAACAATTCCATTCCATCGTTTAATTATGAGTAATGATGTATTTATTAATGGTGATTTCAATACGAACTTCCTGGAAGAACATCCAATACTTGAAGACAAAGCGTAATTATTTCCAAATAATAGGAGTGATAGCATGAGTGAACAACCATTGTTAAATGTAAGTGACAATACTGCTTTAGGGAAAGTAGAGATTGCTCCTGAGGTTATAGAAGTGATTGCAGGAATTGCTGCCACCGAAGTAGAAGGTGTCCATGCAATGCGAGGCAATTTTGCAACTGGAGTGGCCGAACGTTTTGGCAAAAAAGCGCATAATAAAGGTATTAAAGTAGAGCTTCTAGATGATGGGGTTTCCATTGACGTGTATGTTATATTAAACTTTGGAGTTTCTATTCCACAAGTAGCCCAGAAACTTCAAACAAATATTAGACAAACATTAACAAATATGACTGCACTAGAGTTAAAAGAAATTAATGTTCATGTAGTCGGTGTACAAATGAGTGGCAGAGAAGACGCAGAAGCACAGGAATAAATATTAGCATGCACAGGCCGAGGCTACCGAGGCCTGTGCTTTATTTATTCTCCATACATTCTAGCATTGACTAATCAATCATGTTATTATTTGAAGGAGATACAATAAATTGCGGCTGCATATAAAGGAGCTATAAATAATGAAACGACATACCGCCAGAGAAAAAGCATTTCAAATACTGTTTCAATTAGATATAAATGATAATGAACCTCAAGAGTTAATCCGTGATTTTTTAGAAAACGAAGAGCCTGATGCTTTTTTAAAAGGGTTAGTAGAAGGGGTTACCGCACATAAATTTGACATTGACTCAATTATTTCTGAAAACCTTGAAAATTGGACATTAAATCGTGTTGCTTCAGTTGAGCGTACGATCTTACGTATCGCTACATATGAATTACGTTATATGGAAGATATACCTAATAATGTATCAATTAATGAAGCTGTAGAATTAGGTAATACATATGGTGACGATAAATCAGGTAAGTTTATTAATGGTGTTTTATCCAAAATTGTAGACTAAGAAAGGGTAGGGGAGTATGACAGCAGAAATTATCAACGGGAAAGAATTATCTACAGAATTAAAGCTAGAAATGAAAGAGGAAGTGGAAAAGCTTAAAGAGCTTGGGCTTACACCGCATTTAACAGTAGTTCTTGTAGGAGAGAATCCTGCCTCTAAATCGTATGTAAAGGGAAAAGAAAAGGCTGCTGCAGAAACAGGGATTTCATCATCATTAATCGAATTGTCTGCATCGACTTCAGAAGCAGAATTACTGCAATTGATACAGGAGCTGAATGAAGATAAGACTGTCCATGGTATACTTGTACAACTTCCGCTTCCAGAGCAAATCAGAGAAGAGAAAGTAATTGAAACAATACATCCAAATAAAGATGTTGATGGATTTCATCCGATTAGCATTGGAAAAATGATGACTGGAGAAGATACGTTCCTTCCGTGCACTCCATATGGCATTATTACGATGTTAAAATCAAAGGATATTGAAATTGAAGGTAAGCACGCGGTAATTATTGGCCGAAGTAACATTGTAGGTAAGCCGATTGGACAATTATTGCTCAATGAAAATGCAACAGTTACTTACTGTCATTCTCGAACAAAAAACCTTCAAGAGATCGCGTCAAATGCAGACATATTAATCGCTGCTATTGGAAGAGCACATGCAATCACTGCTGAGTATGTAAAAGAAGGAGCGGTTGTAATTGATGTTGGAATCAATCGATTAGAGAATGGTTCATTAACTGGGGATGTAGATTTTGAAAATGCAAAAGAGAAAGCATCGTATATTACGCCAGTACCAAGAGGCGTTGGACCAATGACAATTACGATGTTGCTGAAAAACACAATCAAGGCTGCAAAGGGATTGTCCAAAATTGAAGGATAAATATTTGACAGTCACCGCACTGACAAAATATATGAAGCGTAAAATAGATATGGATCCACATCTCCATAATATATGGCTCAGGGGTGAAATTTCCAATTTTAAGCACCATACCCGTGGCCATATGTACATGACCATTAAGGATGATCAAACAAGAATCCAAGCCGTAATGTTTGCCGGAAATAATCGAAACATGAAGTTCCAGCCAGAAAATGGGATGAATGTACTGATTAAAGGGGAAATCAGTGTATATGAGGCTTACGGACAATATCAGCTTTATATCACACAAATGGAACCTGATGGTATTGGAGCGCTGTATTTAGCTTTTGAACAATTGAAGGATAAACTACATAAAGAAGGTCTTTTTGACCCAATTCATAAAAAAGACATACCAGCCTTTCCAGAACATATTGGCGTTATCACATCGCCAACTGGGGCTGCCATAAGAGATATTATAACGACAATTAAACGACGTTACCCAAGTTGTGCAATTACTGTGCTTCCAGTACTCGTCCAAGGTGCAAACGCGGCAGCTTCCATAAAAAATGCGATTGATACAGCAAATGAAAGAGGACATTTCGATACATTGATTGTTGGTCGGGGTGGTGGCTCAATTGAGGAGTTATGGAGCTTCAATGAAGAAATCGTAGCCCGTGCAATTTTTGCATCGAGAATTCCAGTTATTTCAGCTGTAGGTCATGAAACAGATACAACAATAATTGATTTTGTTTCAGACTTACGTGCTCCAACACCAACAGGTGCAGCAGAGCTTGCAGTCCCATCAAAAGTCGAATTAGCTGATAGGATAGGGACACTTCGGAAAATTTTAATCAGAAACATGGAGCGAGAGATTATTAATCATAAACAGTATCTTGCAAGAATTATGCAGTCTTATGCATTTCGTTATCCAGAACAACTGATTAAACAAAAGGAACAGGAATTGGATAAACAGATTGAGCAATTACAACGCAGTATGCAAAAGAAAACTAACGAACAGGAACAAGCTTTTAGTTATCTGATTAAACGTCTTCAAGCACAGCATCCTAATAAACAGATAGAACAGGCACAATCAAATTTAAATAAAGCGTTAAGGCAGCAGCATTATTATATGACACAAATTATGAACCAGCATGAAATAAAATTAGCCAATGCTATAGACAAATTGTCTTTGGTTAATCCCCTGGAGATTATGAAACGCGGATTTGCTTTACCATATTCAACTCATGGAGAAATGATTAAATCTGTTTCGCGCGTAGATAAAAATGATAATATAACGGTTCGCCTGCACGATGGCCAGTTAAGTTGTAAAGTATTAAAGGTAGAGGAGGGAACTGCAAATGAAAAATGAAGATATATCATTTGAAGAAGCGATGAATAAGCTTGAAGAAATCGTCTCTAAGCTGGAAGAGGGAGATGTCCCATTAGAAAAGGCGATTAATTATTATCAGGATGGAATGAATTTATCGAAAATATGCGGGGATAAACTTAAGCATGTACAAGAAAAAATGACTCAAATTATGAATGAACAAGGTGAAGTAGTGCCATTCGATATACAGGAGGAAGAATAAAAGGTGAATGCAAATCTTTCAGAATATATAACGAAGTATAAAGCTAAAATCGAGAATGAATTTGATCACTATCTGCGTAATCTAAACATGCATTCGCGATTAAAAGAATCCATGCTTTATTCCTTGGAAGCTGGTGGAAAAAGATTACGGCCAATTCTTATGATTGCCAGCTACGAAGCGTATGGTCAGCAAGTAGAGAAGGTTCTTTCCTCTGCTATTGCCTTGGAAATGATTCATACGTACTCATTAATACATGATGACCTTCCAGCAATGGATAATGATGATCTTAGACGAGGAAAACCGACTAATCATAAAATGTTTGACGAAGCAACAGCAATTTTGGCTGGAGATGCATTATTAACATATAGCTTTGAAATTATTGCGAATGATCCATTGCTTACGGCTGAAGAAAAAGTTAATCTTATTAAAATGTTAGCATCAAGCAGTGGGCCATCTGGTATGGTTGGTGGACAATTTCTTGATATGGAAGCAGAAAATAGACCAATATCCTTAGAAGAGATGGAACGAATCCATGCATTGAAAACTGGGGAGCTTGTTCGGACAGCAATTTTGTCTGGTGCTATGTTAGGAAAGGCTACAAAAGAGCAGCTGGAGCATCTGACAACATTCGCCTATTATCTTGGACTTATTTTTCAAGTTCAGGACGATATTCTGGATGTTACTGGAGATGAGGAAAAACTTGGAAAACCAGTCGGCAGTGATGAAGACAATCAAAAAAGCACGTACCCTAAATTGCTTGGTATCGACGGTGCAATTAAGCAAAAAGAAACTTATGCTGAAAAAGCAAAAGAAGCATTGCAAAAAGCTGGAGCAGCAAGTTCTGCTTTGATGGATTTAACGGATTATTTCAGTAATCGAGATCATTAAGCCTAATATAGTAGGACGACACGAATTTTTTTCGGCGTCCTCTATTTAATGGGGTAATATTAAACTGTATATAAAATAGTTACTAGTAAAGGAATTTAGAAATGGCTAAAATAAGACTGGATGAATTATTAGTCGAAAAAGAACTGATCGAAAACTTGGACAAAGCTAAGCGTGTGATAATGGCTGGTCAGGTTTTTTCAAACCAAGTGCGCTTAGACAAACCAGGGATGAAAATTGATTCCCATATCCCTTTAACGTTAAAAAAGAAAACTTTGCCTTACGTTGGTCGTGGAGGGCTAAAATTAGAAAAGGCATTAAGTTATTTTTCTATAGACGCAAGCGGACGAGTATTTATTGATATTGGTTCTTCTACTGGAGGCTTTACTGATTGTGCGTTGCAACAAGGGGCGAAGTTAAGCTATGCGATTGATGTTGGTTATAATCAGCTTGACTGGAAGCTGAGAAGTGATGAGCGTGTTATTGTTATGGAGCGAACAAACTTTCGACATGTGACAGTAGATATGTTAAAAAATGGAGTACCAGATCTAGCGTCAATTGATGTATCATTTATCTCCTTAAAACTCATTCTTCCTGTACTTAGTGGCTTATTAGCAAAAAATAGTGATGTGATTGCATTAATAAAACCACAGTTTGAAGCTAGGAAAGAGCAAGTCGGGAACAAAGGAATCGTTCGAGATCCTTTGGTGCACCAGGAAGTTTTGAAAAAAACTATCGATTTTGCCGAAAATGAAGGGTATCAAACACTAAACCTGACCTATTCCCCAATTACAGGAGGGGAAGGAAATATCGAATTTCTTGTACATTTTGGATGGAAAAAAGAGAATCCACTAATGGATAACGAACCAATCTTGATTGCTAAAACAGTGGAAAATGCGCACCAAATTCTGTACCCCAGCAACTGACAAAATGATGAAAGAAAGATTAAAAAATATACTGAAAACTAAAAAGGCTGATAAAGGAGGTGTTGTACGATGAGTAAAGTTCAACGTCATATTAAAATTCGGGAGCTGATTACGGAAAATGAAATTGAAACACAGGATGAACTAGTAGCTCAATTAAAAGCAGCAGGTTATAATGTGACACAAGCAACCGTATCGAGAGATATTAAAGAGCTTCACCTTGTAAAAGTTCCAACATCAAGCAATCGATACAAATATAGTTTACCTGCAGATCAGCGGTTTAACCCATTAGATAAACTAAAGCGTTTAATTATAGATGCCTTTGTAAAAATAGAGCATGCAAGTCATTTTATTGTACTCCGTACATTACCAGGGAATGCACATGCAGTTGGTGTTCTTATTGATAATTTAGATTGGAAAGAAATAATGGGAACGATTTGTGGTGATGATACATGCTTAATTATTTGTAGAACACCGGAACAGGCAGAAGAGATAAAAGACCGATTTATTGATATGCTTTAACCGTGTTCTCTTTTTAGATGATTTATAAAAAGAGGATATTTTTATATTGGGGAGGACAATGAACCATGCTTACAGAGCTGTCTATTCGGGATTTTGCAATCATCGAACAAATTTCCATAACGTTTAATGAAGGTCTTACCGTTTTGACTGGTGAAACTGGTGCTGGAAAATCGATAATAATTGATGCTATACAGTTACTAGCTGGAGGAAGAGGATCTGTAGAATATGTCAGGCATCAAGCGAAAAAAGCTGAAATAGAAGGTTTATTTATAATTGAAAATAAAAACCATCCAATATATTCTGTTGGTAATCAATATGGAATTGAAATATCGGATAATCAAGTGGTATTACAACGTATTATCACTGGGTCCGGAAAAAGTATATGTCGTGTGAATAGCAAGCTAGTCACACTTGCAATATTACGTGAATTTGGAAAGACGCTAATCGATATCCATAGCCAGCATGAAACACAATCATTGATGGATGCGGACAATCATTTGGAATTTCTTGACCTCTATGAGCCGAAATTGATTGCAAAAGCGAAAGAAGCATATTTGGAGCATTATGATAAGTTAGTTCGCTTAAAAAGCAGATATAAAAAGTTAAATGATAATGAACAGGAGATGGCTCACCGTTTAGACCTATTAGAATTTCAGATAAAAGAGCTTGAACAAGCAAATCTCAGTCCTGATGAAGATATACAGCTCGAAGAAGAAAGAAAAGCACTTGCGAATTATGAGCGAATCCATACTGCTTTACATGACGCATACCATGCTCTATACGGTGAACAAAGAGGTTTAGACTGGTTAAATCAGGCACAGCTTAGTCTGCAGGAAAACAGTAAATTTAATGATTATATAGCAGAGAAATCAGAGGATTTTTCTAACCATTATTATGCATTGGAAGAGCTGACATATGAGCTGCGCAATCATATCGATACACTTCAATTCGATCCAGAGCGCTTGAATGAAATCGAGTCGAGACTGGATGAAATTAACAGGCTGAAACGAAAATATGGCGATACGGTAAATGAAATTATCGGATACATGGCAACAATAGAAGAAGAGATTGAGCAGATAACGAATAAGGATTCGCACTTAAACGCTTTGCTTGAACAGATTGAGGAAACTGAAAAGGATGCTATGCTTGAGGCGCAGCATCTCCATGAACTCAGAAAAAATGCTGCAGATTGTCTGACCGAAGATATACATGCTGAAATGAAGGAGCTTTATTTAGAAAAGGCTACTTTTGCAATTGCATTTGATGAGAAATATAATACGAAAGCTCATCTGCATAAAAATGGATTTGACCGTGTTCGTTTTCTCATTTCAACCAATCGCGGCGAACCGCTGAAGGATTTAACGAAGGTAGCTTCTGGTGGAGAGCTTTCACGTATTATGCTTGCATTAAAAAATATATTTTCCAAGCATCAAGGCATTACAAGTGTTATATTTGATGAAGTTGACACTGGTGTCAGCGGACGGGTGGCACAAGCAATTGCTGAAAAGATTTATCAAATCTCAAATGATTCTCAAGTATTATGCATAACCCACTTACCACAGGTGGCTGCTATGGCAGATACCCATAAATTTATTGAGAAAAATGAAAAGGATAATCGAACTGCAACAAGTGTAAAGGAACTTTCTGAAACAGAACAAATGGAAGAATTAAGCCGAATGATTACAGGAACAAAATTAACAGAAACCGCGAAAGAGCATGCAAAAGAAATGCTTGAGCTTGCAAATGCATTTAAATCAAATTTATAAGGATAAAATTCTTGAAAAACCGGAAAATAAAAGAAACCGGTTTTTTTGCTTGCCTTTATTAACAATAATAACAAGCTATATTTTGAATATCCCCTTTACATATACACTTATACATGATTCCCGTGTTTAGTTATAGGTAATGATACACATTTCTCTTATGTTTCACCAGTTTAAAAAGTACACTTACAGCTCAAATTATGATTACAAACCAAGATTTGATGTGGGTTGGGAGGAGGAGAGTGGCACGATTGAAAAATCATCAAAGTAACTTTTGGCTATTCGGTATACTTTTGATTGTCTTTACGATATTTACTAGCATTGTTCCAAGTCAAAAGAATGCGGAAGAGCAAAACACAATTGCAGCATTTACACAACAAGCACCAATCGGACTTTCTAAAACAGAAAAAAACTCCCTTACGTCTGGTTTTCCAAATCAGTCAGAGCTGTTTCAAACAGCAGCATTATCAACAAAGCAGGTAAGCAATTCTGCTCTTGAAAATATTCAAGTATATCCTGGAGGGCAATCGATTGGAGTAAAGCTCCAAACTCGCGGCGTACTTGTTGTTGGTCACCATCTTGTAAAAGGAAGCGATAGTAACGCCTCTCCAGGTGAGGACGCTAAGATAAATGTTGGAGATGTTATATTGAAAATTAACGGTGAGCCAGTTAAGGAAATGAATGACATTAAATCATATGTTGAAAATGCAGGTAAAAGCAAAAAAAGTCTTGAAATAACCCTTAAGCGTGGAAAAGATACAATTGATACTTCTTTACAGCCTGTTTTAGATAAGCAAGATAATGAATATAAAATTGGCCTGTACATTCGAGATTCAGCTGCAGGGATTGGAACGATGTCATTTTATGATCCGAATTCAAAAAAATATGGCGCACTAGGACATATTATATCGGATATGGATACAAAAAAACCGATTGAAATCGATAATGGTACGATTGTTAACTCTTCTGTTACTTCCATAGAGAAAGGAAATAACGGTATACCAGGAGAAAAACAAGCTAAATTCTCGGCTGAACACGATCGAATCGGAACAATTACGAAAAATTCTCCGTACGGTATTTTTGGGGTATTAGATGAATTGATAAAGCACGAAAAATATAACAAACCATTACCTGTAGCATCTTCAAATGAAGTTAAAGAAGGGCCAGCTAAAATCCTTACCGTTGTGAAAGATGAAAAAATAGAGGAATTTGATATCGAGATTGTAAGTAGTGTTCCTCAGAAGTTTCCAGCAACGAAAGGAATGGTTATTCAAATTACGGATCCTAAACTTTTAAAAAGTACCGGTGGAATTGTCCAAGGTATGAGCGGCAGCCCAATTATTCAAGATGATAAAATTATCGGAGCTGTAACGCACGTATTTGTAAATGATCCAACATCGGGATATGGTGTTCATATCGAATGGATGTTACAGGATGCAGGAATTATTGAGCAAAAATCAAGAGGGAAAGCAGCATGAAAAAAGCTTGTAATGGTAATTCCATTACAAGCTTTTTTATATTATACTAAAGTTAATATTTTTCGACAAATTAGCGATTAAAATGTCAGTTAAAATCGAAAATTATCGTAAACGTTAGTAAATCGAAGAAAAATATAGTTAATTCAAAAAAAATTAAAGTTTTTCAAATAAAAAGAGGATAATTCACCTTTTTGTAGAATATGTAAAAGAGGATAACAGAAATAAGGAGGAACATTACTTTGGATAAAATTTCAGTATGTTTAGTTGATGACAATAGAGAGCTCATTCAGTTGATGGAGGATTATTTTGACGAACAAGATGATATTGAAGTTATTGGAACCGCATATAATGGCAGAGACTGTATCGCTATGATGGATAATCTGGAACCTGATGTATTAATTTTAGATATAATTATGCCGCATATCGACGGATTAGCGGTACTGAATACATTACGAACAATGGAGCTTGTAAATAGACCAAATGTTATTATGCTTACAGCGTTTGGGCAGGAAGAAGTCATGAAAAAAGCAGTTGATTTAGGAGCATCTTATTTTATTTTAAAGCCTTTTGATATGGATAATTTAGCAGATCAAATTCGGCAAGTTCAAGGAAATTCTCCACTTAGTCTTGCAACGAACAAACCGACAAAAAAGGATCGAAAAAAGCAGGATTTAGAAGCAAGCATTACAAACATCATTCATGAAATAGGAGTTCCGGCACATATTAAAGGCTATATGTATTTAAGAGAAGCAATTACAATGGTATATAATGATATTGAATTATTAGGATCCATTACGAAAGTTTTATATCCGGACATTGCAAAGAAATTTAATACGACAGCATCACGAGTAGAGCGTGCGATTCGCCATGCGATCGAAGTAGCATGGAGCAGAGGGAATATTGATTCTATTTCAGCGCTATTCGGATATACGATTAATATTTCAAAAGCAAAACCAACTAATAGTGAATTCATTGCGATGGTTGCTGACCGTTTACGGTTGGAGAATAAAGTGAGTTAACTGAGTATGGTATAGCACTGGCCGCTGGTTCTATAATACATATATTTATTGTAACCAGCGATTGCCTGGTTGTCCCATCCAATTTTATTTCAAGAAACTTCTATACAAAACGAAAGAATAGTACTTAGATGCAGTACTATTCTTTCGTTTATTTTATTCAAAAAAGGTTTGGTAGAGTGAACGAATGGCAGCATCAATATCCGTATCATTGACGCCGAACATCATGGATACCTCTGATGAGCCTTGGTTTATCATTTCAATATTTACATTAGCTTTAGCAAATGCAGAAGCAGCTTTACCAGCAACACCTATTGTGTTTACAAGTCCTTCACCAACGACCATAATTACTGCTAAATCTCTATGTATACTAACAGTATCCACTTTTAATTCATCTTTGATTCGATCAATGACAATTTTTTCTTTATCCTTTGTAAATTTATTGACCCGAAATATTACAGACATGTCATCGATTCCAGAAGGTGCATGCTCAAAAGAGATTCCTTCGTCTTCAAAGATATTAAGTAGTCTACGACCAAATCCTACTTCCCGGTTCATTAAATACTTACTAACATATAAACTGCAGAAGCCTGTATCACTTGCAATACCAACAACACATTTTTCACTAGCTTCTTTTTCAGCTACGATAAATGTTCCAGGTGCTTCTGGGTTATTTGTATTTTTAATACAAACTGGAATTTTTTCTCGGAATGCGGGAATTAATGCCTCATCGTGAAATACAGAAAAACCAGCGTAAGATAATTCGCGCATTTCTTTATAAGTTAATGTCGTTATTTCCTTCGGATTGTCAACGATATTCGGATTAACAGTATAGACAGAGTCAACATCTGTAAAGTTTTCATAAAGCTCTGCTTTTACTCCTGCAGCAACAATGGAACCAGTAATATCTGAACCGCCTCGAGAGAAGGTTACTAATTTTCCCGTTTTTGAATAGCCGAAGAAACCAGGAATAACTAATATTTCGTCTTTTTCTCGGAGCTTATATAGAAGCTCGAAGCTTTCTGGCAGGATTTGTGCATTTCCTGGTTCATCACTAACAAATATTCCTGCATCTTTTGGATTCATATATTGAGCTGAGATATTCGTTCGATTTAAATAGGCACTTAATATTTTTGCAGAACTGTCTTCACCAAGTGCTTTAATTGCATCCATTTTACATTCGAGCGTTCCTTCTGTTCTTAGCGCTTCTCTTATATTATTTTCGATTTCATTAACTAAGAATGAATCAATACTTAAATCATCAATTATTTCTTTAAATCGCTTTAATACAGCTACAAGAATATCTTCATAACTTTGATGATTATGGTAGGCATTCCCAAGTTCAATTAACATATCTGTCACTTTTGTATCATTTTTAAACCTTTTTCCCGGTGCTGAGACAATTATAAACTTTCGCTTGGGATCGCTTTTAATAATATTCCCAACTTTTCGTAATTGCTCGGCATTTGCAACGGAGCTGCCCCCGAATTTTGCTACTTTCATGATCGGATCCCCCTAAACAGAAACTTAATTTTCTTACTAATATACCATATTTATTCGTTAAAATCGTGTAAATATATAAAAAAAGACGGAATTTCTCCATCTTTTTTTCTAAAGCGCTTTATTTGTATCTTTCTGTTTAATCTTTTGTCTCTTTCTATCGCGATAGATAATAAATCCTCCTAAAAAAAGCAACCCTAAAATAAAGAGGAGAAGTCCAATTGTAAATTGGATGCCAGGATAGAAGAAGTATGCATAGAATTCATCGAAAATAGTATCCCGCATTAATTTAATTCCAATCGCTGCAATTACACCAGGTATAAACAATAACAATATTGCTAAAAAACGACCCATTTATGTACCCCTTCAATTTTGTAATTAATACTATTTTAAGTATATCAAAAGCAAACAAAAATAGAAATCATTCTAGATTTGCCAAAACCTGCAGGCTGTTTTATGATAAACATATGCAAAAAAATGCAAGGTGGGATGATATGAAACGTGTGTTAATTGTGGGAGCTGGTAAAGGTGGAAGCGCACTATTTAACCTCTTGCAAGCAACAGAGTCGATGGAAATAGTCGCGGTTGTTGATGTTAACAATGATGCGAACGGATTAAAATTAGCTCGTCAAGCAAATATTCCCATCAGTAACAACTGGAAGTCGTGGATACATAACGATATCGATATTGTTATTGAAGCAACTGGAAATGAACAGGTTCTTGAACAAATAATCGACAATAAACCGCGAAGAACCGTGGTAATTCCAGGATCTGTGGCTTATATCATATCAGAACTGCTTTATGAAAAAGAAGCTTTAGTGGATAAGGTGAAATATCAATCAAAAAACCAAGAGCTCATCTTGAATCATATTCATGATGGTATGATCGTTATCAATAAGCAAGAAATTATCCAGTTTATCAATAAAAGTGCCGAAAAGATAATTGGTAAATCAAGAAAACATTATATTGGAGTTCATATCAAAGATCTTATAGCAGATTCAAGACTCCCTCATGCTTTGCAAACGCAGCGTAAAGAAGTAAATCAAAAGCTAACATTATCAAATGGAAAAAAGATTATTACAACACGGATCCCAATTATAAATGATTCAGGTGAATTAATCGGTGCATTTGCAGTATTTAAAGATATTACAGAAGTAATGAAACTAGCCGAGGAAAATACGGACTTAAACGAAATAAAAACGATGCTGGAAGCAATTATAAAATCATCTGATGAGGCAATCAGTGTTGTTGACGAGAATGGTAATGGCCTTATTATTAATCCTGCATATAAAAGGATTACGGGGCTGGAAGAAAAAGATGTGATTGGAAAGCCAGCAACTGTTGATATCTCCGAGGGTGAAAGCATGCATATGAAAGTACTTCAAACACGCAGAGCTGTCAGAGGTGTACGCATGAAAGTAGGACCTAGTAAAAAAGATGTCCTGGTTAATGTTGCGCCGATTATCGTGAATGGAGTAATTAAGGGCAGTGTAGGTGTTCTGCATGATGTAACGGAAATACAAGCATTGACAAAGGAATTAAAGCATGCAAGACAGATCATTCGAAATTTAGAAGCAAGATATACATTTGATGATATTATTGGAAGTTCATCAGAAATGAAGCTCGCTCTGGAGCAAGCGAAGGTCGGAGCGAAAACACCTGCAATTGTACTGTTAAGAGGTGATTCAGGTACTGGTAAAGAATTATTTGCACATGCGATTCATAATGAGAGTGATAGAAAACATAATAAGTTTATCCGAGTAAATTGTGCAGCTATCGCTGAGTCTTTATTGGAAAGTGAATTATTCGGATATGAAGAAGGAGCCTTTACAGGTGCAAAGCAAGGAGGGAAAAAAGGTTTCTTTGAAGAAGCAAACCATGGAAGTATTTTTCTTGATGAAATTGGAGAATTATCCCTGTCAATGCAGGCTAAGCTTTTACGAGTCTTACAAGAGAATGAAATTGTTCGAGTTGGCGGTACAAAACCGATCTCTATTAATGTAAGAGTAATCGCAGCAACAAATGTCAATCTAGAAAAAGCGATTATGAATAAAACTTTTCGAGAAGATCTTTATTATCGCCTAAATCGACTGCCAATTTTTATTCCTGCTGTTAAAGAGAGACTAAGTGACCTGCCGGAACTTATCCAGCATATTATTCAAAAAATCAATAAAGACTATGGTCGTAATGTGCAAGCTATCTCATCAGATGCACTAAGTAAATTGAAACAATATCAATGGCCAGGCAATGTACGCGAATTAGAAAATGTAATTGGACGTGCCATGATATTTATGGATATGAATGAAGACGTAATTGAGAAGAAGTATATACCTGAATTACAGGCTTCTATTATACCTGCACATTCATCTATTGAGAGAATCACAGAAGAATGCACATTACAGGATGCGATTAATCAGTTTGAAAAAGCGTATATTACCAGAATCTACGAACAGAATGATTTTAACAAAACAAAAACAGCAAAGGTATTAAATGTATCCATTCGAAATTTATATTATAAGATGAAAAAATATAACCTTGAATAATTAAGCATGCAATATTTTGCATGACTGCAAAATTTGTACAGTTAAAATAAAGGATTTGAAAGCATTTTCAATATGTAACTGTTGGCATGAAGTTTGCTGAATACTATTGGGAAGAATATAAACCATGAAGAAGTTAATTAGTTAATATAGGAGGAATTCTAATGGAGATATTTACTTATTTAGAAGAATTTGATTATGAGCAACTGGTATTTTGCCAAGATAAAAATTCAGGTTTGAAAGCCATCATTGCTATTCACGACACAACTTTGGGCCCTGCCTTAGGTGGAACGCGAATGTGGAAATACAATACAGAAGAAGAAGCGATTGAAGATGCACTTCGTTTAGCTAGAGGAATGACTTATAAAAATGCTGCTGCTGGGCTGGATTTAGGCGGTGGAAAAACGGTTATTATCGGTGATTCCAAAACAGATAAAAATCCTGAAATGTTTCGGGCTTTTGGCCGGTATATACAAGGTATGAATGGCCGATATATTACTGCTGAAGATGTAGGTACAACTGTACAAGATATGGATCTCATTCATTTGGAAACCGATTTTGTAACTGGAACTTCCTCCTATTCAGGTGCATCTGGAAACCCATCACCTGTCACTGCTTACGGTGTCTATAAAGGAATTAAAGCATCGGCAAAAGAAGCGTTCGGACACGAATCATTAGAAGGTAAAACAATTGCTGTACAGGGGATTGGGAATGTCGCTTATGCGCTTTGTGAATACTTGCATAAAGATGGTGCCCAGCTTGTTGTAACTGATATTAATAAAGACGCAGTAAATCGAGCAGTAGAAGCATTCGGAGCTAAATCTGTAGATCCAAATGATATTTATGATGTAGAATGTGACATTTACACACCATGTGCATTAGGAGCGACTATTAATGACGATACGATTTCTAGAATTAAGGCAAAAGTAATTGCTGGGTCTGCGAATAATCAGCTCAAATCGACAGAACATGGCGATCTTATTCATGAAAAAGGCATTGTATACGCACCAGATTATGTCATCAATGCTGGAGGAGTAATAAATGTTGCTGATGAGCTCATGGGCTATAATGCAGAACGTGCAATGAAAAAAGTAGAAACAATTTATGATAACCTGGAGCGTGTTTTTGAAATTTCAAAACGTGATAATATTCCTACTTATTTAGCTGCTGATCGTATGGCAGAAGAACGAATTGAATCTTTCAGAAATTCCAGAAGTCAATTTTTAATGAATGGACACCATACATTAAGCAGAAGGTAATTATTTTCACTTTCCATTTAACCAGAAAGTGAAACCTTAAAAATGCAATACATTTAGGAAAAGAATTATAAGTTATTTTAATGGGGTGACTGGTTTTGCAAGAGAGATATCGAATATTAGTTGTAAACCCTGGAACCACATCAACTAAAATAGGGATTTATGATAATGAAATATGCATATTTGAAAATAACATTGTCCATGAGCCGATGGAGTTAGCAGAACACTATCGTGTGATGGATCAATCAAAGCTTCGTACACAGGATATTCTTGAACAGCTGAACTACGTAGGAATAAATATTTCCAGGATTCATGCAGTTTGCGGACGTGGTGGCCTGCTAAGACCGATCGAGGGTGGCACATATCAGGTCAATGCAGCCATGCTCTATGATTTAAAAACCGGTTATAATGGCGAGCATCCATCGAACCTTGGCGGAATAATTGCATATGAGATTGCATCCGGGCTAAATATAAATGCCTACATTGTCGATCCTGTTGTTGTCGATGAGCTTGATAATATCGCTAGGTACTCAGGAATTCCCGAAATTTCAAGAAAGAGTATTTTCCATGCATTGAACCATAAAGCAGCAGCAAGAAAAGCTGCTGCAAGCTTAGATGTGAAATATGAGGATATCAATATAATTGTTGTTCACATCGGAGAAGGTATTACAATCGGAGCACATCGAAAGGGGAGGGTGATCGATGTGAACAACGGTCTCGATGGAGAAGGCCCTTTCTCTTGGAATCGGGCAGGCAGTACGCCTGCGGGAGACTTAGTTGAGCTCTGTTTTTCAGGGACATATAACTATGATGAAATGAAGGGAAAAATAGTTGGTCAAGGCGGCCTAATGGCTTATCTTGAAACTAATGACAGTAGGGAAGTAGAACAAAGTATTGAACAGGGTGAAAAAAGAGCAAGTGAAGTCTTCGATGCGATGGCTTATCAGATTTCCAAGGAAATTGGAGCAATGAGTACAGTTCTGGGCGGAGAGATTCAAGCCATTATTTTCACAGGAAAGCATGCATATCGGGAAAACTTTATTAATTCAATAACAAAGCGAGTTGATTGGATTGCAGATACCATAATCATTCCCGGGGAAAATGAACTGCAGGCGTTAAATGAAGGAGTATTGCGTGTACTTAGAAATGAAGAACAGCTTAAGATTTACACGAAGCTTGAGTAAAGGAGTGATTTCACGATGACAAAAGAATATGATTTAGTTGTTTTAGGTGGCGGAACAGGAGGCTATGTTGCAGCAATAAGGGCTTCGCAGCTAGGAATGCAAGTTGCAATCGTTGAAAAAGGTAAACTTGGCGGAACATGTCTCCACCAAGGCTGTATACCATCCAAAGCATTATTGCGAAGTGCTGAAGTATATAAACAAACACAAGAGGCAAGTCTGTTTGGTGTAGAAGCAGAGCACATCTCTCTAAATTTCAGCAAAATACAAGAAAGAAAGCAGACAATTATTGATACGTTGCATCAGGGTGTACAAGGATTAATGAAAAAAGGGAAAATTGATGTTATTAATGGGTTTGGACGGATACTCGGGCCGAGTATTTTTTCACCTATGCCAGGTACAATTTCAGTTGAACATGAAAATGGCGAAGAAAATACTATGATCGTTCCGAAAAATGTGCTGATCGCAACAGGATCGAAACCAAAGACATTACCAGGACTTGCAATAGATGGTCACTTTGTCATGAGCTCAGATGATGCACTGCAAATGGAAAAATTACCAGAATCAATCCTTATTGTGGGAGCTGGAGTTATTGGAATTGAATGGGCCTCTATGTTATCTGATTTTGGTGTCAGTGTTACGGTTATTGAATATTTAAATCAAATATTGCCGACAGAGGACGAGGCAATTGCGAAAGAGGCTGAACGACTTCTTAAGAAAAAAGGGGTTACGTTTTTTAAAGGAGCAAACATACTAGCAGAGACTCTACATACCGATCAATGCGTTTCTATTGATGTCGAAATAGACAATGAAAAACAGTCCCTCCAAGCTGAAAAGATGCTTGTCTCAGTTGGCAGGGAAGCCAATACAGCAAATATAGGAATTGAAAACACCGATATCAGCCTTGTTAATGGCTATATTGAAACGAATGATTACTTTCAAACTAAAGAATCCCATATTTATGCTATCGGGGATGTAATTGGAGGAATGCAGCTTGCGCATGTCGCTTCTCGTGAAGGTATTGTTGCAGTGGAGCATATAGCAGGAAAACAAACATATCCAATCCATTACGAGAATGTTCCAACGTGTATCTATTCCAATCCGGAAATTGCAAGTGTTGGATTAACTGAAAAAGCCGCAAAAGAAAATGGATACGATATTAAAGTTGGCAAATTTCCTTTTAAAGCAATCGGAAAGGCATTAGTATTTGGAGAATCAGAAGGCTTTGTCAAAATTATTGCTGATCAAAAATCAAATGATATTTTAGGAATTCATATGATTGGTCCTCATGTTACAGATTTAATTTCTGAAGCTGGTCTTGCTAAAGTGCTTGATGCAACGCCATGGGAATTATCTCAGGCAATTCATCCTCACCCAGCATTATCAGAGATTATTGGGGAAGCAGCACTCGCGGTTGAAGGCGAACAAATTCATGGATAGATGATATGGATATACAAAAGATTAGGGAGGGATAAGTATGACAATAAATCGACATCAGGAAATAGGTTTAACGAATGAACAAGTTTTAGAAATGTATGAAACGATGCTCTTAGCAAGAAAACTGGATGAACGTATGTGGTTACTAAACCGCTCTGGTAAAATACCATTCGTTATTTCTTGCCAAGGACAAGAAGCGGCTCAGGTTGGTGCAGCTTTCGCTTTAAATCGAAAGGAAGACTATGTTGCACCATATTATCGAGACATGGGTGTTGTCCTGGCCTTTGGGATGACTGTTAAGGATTTAATGTTATCAGCATTTGCTAAAGCAGATGATCCGAACTCTGGCGGTAGACAAATGCCAGGGCATTTCGGTCAAAAGAAAAATCGTATTTTATCAGGTTCTTCACCTGTTACAACGCAGGTTCCACATGCGGTTGGTGTAGCACTTGCAGCTAAAATGGAAAAGAAGGATTTTGTCACCTTTGTCACGCTAGGGGAAGGTTCCTCTAACCAAGGAGATTTTCATGAAGGATTAAACTTTGCAGGAGTGCATAAATTGCCAGTTATTACAATGGTTGAAAATAACAAGTATGCAATTTCTGTGCCATACGAGCGTCAGGTAGCAAGTAAAAATGTTGCAGATCGTGCATTGGGCTATGGCATGCCAGGTGTAACTGTGGATGGCAATGACCCACTGGCTGTGTATCAAGCAGTAAAGGAAGCTCGGGACCGTGCGATTCGCGGAGATGGTCCATCTCTAATTGAATCTGTATCTTATCGTCTAACAGCACATTCAAGTGATGATGATGACCGCACGTATCGTGAAAAAGATGAAGTGGAAGAAGCAAAGAAAAAGGATTCTATTTTTACATTTGCCACATATTTAAAAGAAAATCAAATATTAACTGAAGCTGTTGAACAAAACTTGAATGAAACGATCACTAAGCTTGTTAATGAAGCAACCGATTTTGCCGAAAATGCGGCTTACGCAAAACCGGAAGATACGCTTAAATATGTTTACGAAGAAACGAAGTAGGGAGGGGAACCAAATATGCCAGTAATGTCTTATATTCAGGCAGTAACAACCGCATTAAGAGAGGAAATGCAACGAGACGAGAAAGTATTTATTCTTGGAGAAGATGTCGGTAAAAAAGGTGGAGTCTTTCGAGCGACAGATGGTTTGTACGAAGCCTTCGGTGAAGCTCGTGTTTTAGATACTCCTTTAGCAGAATCAGCTATTGCAGGTGTAGGAATCGGAGCGGCCATGTACGGAATGCGGCCAGTTGCAGAAATGCAATTTGCTGATTTCATTATGCCGGCAGTGAACCAAATAATTTCCGAGGCAGCAAAGATGCGTTATCGTTCCAATAATGACTGGAACGTACCATTAACAATTCGCGCTCCATATGGTGGAGGTGTCCACGGTGCGCTATATCACTCGCAATCAGTTGAAGCTATGTTTGCGAATCAGCCTGGACTTAAAATTGTTATGCCTTCCACTCCTTATGATGTTAAGGGTCTATTAAAAGCAGCAATTCGCGACAATGATCCGGTTCTATTCTTTGAGCATAAACGGGCTTATCGGTTGCTAAAGGGGGAAGTTCCTGAGGATGACTATGTGCTTCCAATTGGAAAAGCAGACGTCAAACGCGAAGGTGTAGATATCACTGTCATTACGTACGGCTTATGCGTACATTTTGCTTTACAGGCAGCAGAAAAGCTGGCTGAGGATGGAATTAATGCGCATATTCTGGATTTACGAACAGTTTATCCATTAGACCAAGAGGCAATTATTGAAGCTGCTAAGAAAACTGGAAAAGTTTTACTTATAACAGAGGATAATAAAGAAGGTAGTATCATTGGTGAGGTTGCGGCAATAATTGCTGAACATTGCCTATTTGATTTAGATGCACCAATCAAGAGGCTAGCAGGACCAGACGTCCCGGCAATGCCATACGCACCAACCATGGAAAAATATTTTATGATGAACCCGGATAAAGTAGAAAAAGCAATGCGCGATTTAGCAGAATATTAATTTATGAAGGAGGGAGAAGCACATGACTGCTGAAAAAATTACAATGCCCCAGCTCGGTGAAAGTGTAACAGAGGGAACAATTAGTACATGGCTCGTTAAAGCCGGCGATCAAGTAAATAAGTATGACCCCATCGCTGAAGTAATGACAGATAAAGTAAATGCAGAGGTTCCATCCTCCTTTACAGGTGTAATAAAGGAGCTTACTGTAAACGAGGGAGATACTGTTGCTGTTGGTGAGCTGATTTGCTATATCGATACAAAAGAAACGAGTGTGCAGGGCGAAACTGTGGAAACTAAGCAGACTGAATCAAAGGAAACCCCATCAACAAAAGCAGATGATTCGATGAAAAAGCGTTATTCTCCTGCAGTGCTTCGATTAGCTCAGGACAATAATATTGATTTAGAACAAGTAACTGGTTCGGGACGAGGCGGAAGAATTACCAGAAAGGATATCGAAAAAATAATTGCTTCTGGTGATATTCAAAAGGCTCCGTCAACAGTTAAAAAAACGGAAACAACTCAGCGGGCGTCTGCACAGAGCACTGGGATAACAAATAATACATCAGTTGAGATCCATAATGGAGATATTGAAATTCCGGTTAAAGGAGTCCGGAAAGTGATTGCTGAAAATATGGTCAAATCCAAACAGGAGATTCCGCATGCTTGGATGACGGTTGAGGTTGATGTAACTGATCTTGTGACATATCGGAATCAAGTTAAAGATGCTTTCAAAAAAGATGAAGGCTTTGGATTGACTTATTTTGCATTTTTCGTGAAAGCAGTCTCGCAAGCACTGAAGGAATATCCTCCATTAAACAGCATGTGGGCAGGCGATAAAATTATTCAGAAAAAAGATATTCATCTTTCGATTGCTGTTGCAAAAGAGAACGAGCTTTTTGTGCCAGTTATTAAGCATGCGGACGAAAAAACGATTAAAGCCATTGCGCGAGATATACATGAACTAGCAATGAGGGCACGAAACGGCAAATTAACTGCAGAAGATATGCAAGGGGGGACCTTTACAGTTAATAATACTGGTTCTTTTGGATCAATATCCTCGATGGGAGTTATTAACCATCCACAGGCCGCTATTTTACAAGTAGAATCAATTGTGAAGCGTCCCGTTATTATTAATAACATGTTTGCAGCACGTGATATGGTAAATCTCTCTCTATCATTAGATCACCGTATTTTAGATGGCCTCGTATGCGGCAGATTTTTATCGAGAGTTAAAGGAATACTTGAAAATATGAATGAGCATACGATTAACTTGTATTAAGTCTCAAAACTTTTCATGTGTAAAGTTTTTATCACTTCAGTTTTTTAAATTGAAAATTAGGCTTAGACTTGATAAGCTTATGAAGAATACTTATACAAATTTACCTTAAGGGATGGAGATGTGAAATGGATTTTAATTTATTCATGCAGGATGTCGTTGATGCTGCGCGTAAAGATATAACTGAAGCAGGATATAAAGAACTAAAAACTCCAGAGGAAGTTGACACTGCACTTAGTGAAAAGGGAACAACGCTTGTTATGGTCAATTCAACATGCGGTTGTGCTGGCGGGGTCGCTCGTCCGGCAGCAGCTCACTCAGTTCATTTTGATAAACGACCGGATAAACTTGTAACGGTTTTCGCTGGTCAAGACCGGGAAGCAACTGAAAAAGCACGAGAATACTTTGAAGGATATCCGCCTTCATCACCTTCATTTGCATTGCTTAAAGATGGCAAAATTGTTTCAATGATTGAACGCCATGATATTGAAGGTCATAGTCCTATGGAAGTAACTACGAAGTTACAAGCAATCTTTGATGAGCATTGTCCTGAAGTTTAATTGGTTTGTATAATATGGAAAGAGACTGTCATGTACGTCAGTCTCTTTTTTATAGCTTGGCAATCAAGCTGGGCATATTAATTTGTCGAGGTGAATTAAAAATGAAAATTGGCTATCGGACAATTAAAACGGCTATTGGCACGCCTTTATCAATATCGATAGCACAGCTGTTAGGCTTAACGAACTTTGTATCAGCTGGAATTCTAACTATCTTGTGTATTCAGCCCTCTAGAAAAAGATCCTTCTATAGCGCCTTGCACAGGTTTATAGCTTGCATTATTGCTACAGTATATGCTTATATATTTTTTGAATGGATTGGTTATCATCCGCTTGTTCTTTGTATAATGTTACTTGTTTTCATACCTACAACTGTATTCTTAAAAGTAACTCCTGGTATTGCAACGAGTTCGGTTGTTACATTAAATTTATACAGTGCTTCCTCCATAACATTAACATCTCTATTTGATCAATTTTTATTAATTATTGTTGGGATTGGTGTCGGTCTCTTGTTAAATTTATATATGCCAAGTCTGGATAAACCATTAAAAGAAAAACAACAAAAATTGGAAGATAATTTTACAGCTATTTTATATGAATACTCCCAATATATTCGTTATAAGCATACAACATGGAAAGGAAATGAACTTGCTGAATCTGAGGATATTTTAATGGAAGCAAATATGCTTGTGGAACGTGATCGAGAAAATCATTTGCTGCGCAATAAACATCCATACCGAGACTATTTTCGAATGCGAACAAGACAGTTCGAGTTATTGAAGCAAATGCTTCCGCTAGTTTCAAGATTACCAGATGCAGATCCAATTGCTGAAAGAATTGCTGATTTTTTTGAAAGTCTTTCCAAAAATGTCCACCCCGGAAATACAGCAATTATTTATCTCGATCAATTAAGAGAATTGCGATTATTGATTAATGAGGAAGAACTACCTAAGACTAGAGAAGCGTTTGAAGCTAGATCAAACTTGTTTCAATTATTGCATGAAATTGAAAATTATCTGATCATCAAGCTGAAATATAAAGAAAGTGATGTAAAAATATTTAAACGCTTAAGGAATCAAAAAAAGCAGCAAAATTAAGTATTGTAAAATAAAAAGGAGTATCTGTTTTACAGTCTGTACGGAAAAAAGTTTTCTGATATACATTGTTTTACAGAAAAGACAGAAAGATTCGTCTTACGTCCTGAGCATGAAACGAACCAACAGATCAACCTCAGTATAGTGGAAAGAATAACTCCTTATTGCTCATCTTATGTGGGCTATTTATGTTTTTCAATATAACCGTTTGTCCTGACTAAGGGCTTCTTGGTATGTAATTATAAAAAATTAGCGGAGTTGATTAAATGAAACAAAACATATACGATAATCCAATCTTTTTCAGCAAGTACATAGCCTTGCGTGATAGCGGTATTACATATAATGATTTTGTTGAGCAGCCGGCGATTAAATCGTTAATGCCGGATTTAACTGACAAACGTGTACTGGATCTTGGATGCGGAACTGGTCATTTTGCAGCCTATTGTGTTGAGAACGGAGCGGCCAGTGTTCTAGGTATCGACATATCAAGAAATATGATTGAAGAAGCAAAAAAGCGAAATATTCACCAGAAGATTGAATATATATGCTCGCCGATTGAAGATGTGGATTTACCAAATAAAACATTTGACATTGTGATAAGTTCGCTCGCTGTTCACTATATTGAAAACTACAGCAAGTTAATCCAAAAAATAAATCGTGTTTTAAATGAAAACGGTCAATTTGTTTTTTCAACAGAGCACCCATTTATAACAGCTCGAAAGGAGATGAATAACTGGGTATTAAATGAAAATGGCGAAAAACTGCATTGGGCACTGGATAATTACCAGGAAGAAGGAAGACGGGACCATACATGGTATGTTGATGGGGTAGTTGTTTACCACCGCACAATTTCAACCTTAATTAATACACTTATCAGCAATGGATTTGTAGTGGAACGGTTAATAGAGCCCCAAGCCATGTCAGAAGGGTTAGAGAAGATGCCAAAACTGATAAATGAAAAGCGAAGATCCTCATTTATTTTATTAAGGAGCAAAAAAGTTAGCACTATTTCTGGATAACGTTTCATTGTACGATATTATCGTGCAATGAAACGTTATTTTTTTCGTAATAGGCATTAAACCATTCTTATTTGTTAATGATAACAAATAAGGAGGTGGCTCTTATGGCAAAAGATGTGCTTTGTGAAGTAAATAGTTGTACGTACTGGGGACCTGGCAACAGATGCCATGCAAATGCGATTTATATTGTCAATCGTAAAGGGAAGGAAGCTTCAAATAGTGAAGAAACAGATTGCAAAACGTTTGTACCAAAAGTTTAAATATTAAGGGTAACTATTAGGTTGCCCTTTACTTAACAATACATGAAGCTCCAAATCTTAAGTTACAGGTATCTTCATTGCATAAAAGTGAATACTAGTCATCAAAGGAGTGAACAATTATGCTTAAACTGCAAACTCAAATTGAAGGAATGGAAGCATATTTTGGTGATGTACATAAAGTAATTAGAGCAAATGGATTTACCTTCTGCAGCAATTTTGAATATGATCATGGAAAGTTTGATATGGTCCTTTGCCGAGAAGGAGGAGAAACAATTTACATCAGAATTCCATTTAATGTTCTGAAAGGAGAATTAGACCATCCTAATGCTTATATTCAATTTGGACAACCATATGTTATCAAGCATGTAGTTAATACGGGTCTGGATTGGGATGAGAATTCATTATTAACGACAATAGGATTCAATCAGTTTCAGGATCCGGTTGATAAGGACGGTAATATAATAGATAAAAGCAGATGGGAGGAAGCCGGCGAGCAACAAGTTCAACGCATTTATCGTTCCATTAACGACTTCCAAATATCCTAACTAAAAAAATCGGCTTCTATTTGAAGAAGGCCGATTTTTAATGGGATTATTGCTGCAACAGATCATTTAACTGATTTATATGGGCTCTGTCTTCATCTAAATTTTGTTTAACAATATCAAGACTTTTTGAATCCAATTCTCCACGAATAATCTCTTCTACCTGGTGAATTCCCATTTCTTGCCCTTGAAGGACGCCTTTAATTATCTCTGTCTTTTGATCAGGGTAATTTTTAAAACTCATCATCAATTCCTGCATAGATGACTTTATCCCATTATCCTCTGCGGCCTTACCGCCTAAATTTTGAATTTGTTCGGCAATTTTTGCAGCATGTTGTTTATGTTCTTGTTGTATACGCTGCAATTCGCTTTTCAGTTTTGGGTCATTTGTGTGTTTAATATAGTGTTCATATGCGTGAATTCCCATATATTCTCCTTTTAAATATGCATTTAATTCCTTAACGATATCTTTTTCATTCATTTTGATTAATTCTCTCCTTTAGTGTTACTACAATATGTGGTCAATTTTGTTCAAAAGGCGTGTTATTCTCTTACGAGCGGTAAGACTTTATTCAGAGACTGTGTTGTTGCCGTATCAAAGTAATTCCTGAATGGACAACCGTTATTTTTGACCCGCTCTATCACATTTTGAATTGTAAAATGGGTAGGATGCAGATTCTCATTAACTTCCTTCCAAAATAGAGGAGTTGCCACGGTTCCTTCTTTTGTCATACGTGGAGAGTAAGGAGCTATTAATGTTTTATCCTTACCATGCTGAACATAATCAATGTACAATCGCCCATTTCTTTTTTTCTTCATCCGCTCCGTTGTAAAATATTCTGGATACGTATTTTCAATTGTTACGGCGATTGCTTTCGTAAAGGTCGCAGTTTCTTCGTATGTCATGCTGCCTGGTCGCAATGGAATATAAATCTGTAAACCCTTATTTCCTGATGTTTTAACAAATGAGATCAAGTTAAGATCATCAAGTAAAGATTTTATAAGCTGTGCTGCACGAATAGCCAGATGAAAATGCTCCCTGTCAGGTGGATCAAGATCAAAAGCGATTTCTGATGGTACAGTGCTTCTGGCATGCTGAAATGGGATGTGGTACTCCACAGCACCATGATTTGCAAACCAAATCAATGTATCCAGACGATCGCAAACAAATGTTCGTCCCTCGCCTGAAGGTATAGAAGTAATGAAATCAGGAGCATAGTCCGGTAAATGTTTCTGAAAAAAATGCTCCTTATTAATACCATCTGGACACCGAATAATGGTTAGTTCCCGTTTCTGCAGAAAAGGGAGCATATAGGGAGAAATTTCTCGCATATATGAAAGAAGTTCTCCTTTTGAAATATAAACATCTGGCCATAGCAATTTTTCTGTATTCGTTAAATCAATTGTTTTAGGGAGCATTGCCAAATCCAGCTGTAAACGTTCAAACGTGCATTCTTCTGGTTTACCATGCGGCAAGAGGCCAGCAAATTCAGGTTCCCGCAATTCTTGTTTGTATAAATCAAGGGTGTGGATAGAAGCACATAATGCTGGCGGCAAAAGATGGCGTTTTCCTTGTTTCTTTCCATTTATCATAAATAATTGTTTTACTGTTTGAAACGAATCTTTATCTAGTCCGTGTTTGCATTTACCAATCACATAAATTTGATTTTGATGGAAAATACCAATATCAAAATAGTCATTTCCCGTATCATAGGCTATGAGGAATCCATGGATTACTCGCCAATTTTTAATTTTGTACCAATCATGATGCTGCTTTCCAGTTTGGTACGTACTCGTTCGTCGTTTCGCGACCATCCCTTCAGCCTTTTGCTCAAAAACAATTTTATTAATGATATCGTCACTGCGAAATGACTCTATCAGCCAAATGCGTTCTCCATGAAGTTTATGAAACAGAGCTTCAAGCGCTTTTTTTCTAACGTAAAGTTTTTGGGATTTATAGGATTTTCCTTTTAAAACTAACAAATCAAATAGGATTAATGTAGCTGGTCGAACACTTGCAGCTTCTTGGATTGATTCTTGATTCTTTAATCTGCCTCTTTTTTGGAGCAGAGAAAAATTGGATTGGTGATCAGTATTCGCAATGACAAGTTCGCCATCTAATGTTAAAGGCAAAGAAGATTTAACCAGTGGATAAGCTTCCAGGCAATACGACGTAATTTCAGGAAAGTTTATTGTTAAATCTGTATTATTTTTACTTAGTAATTTAATTGTGCCATCTGTATCCCACGTAAGCACACATCTGAATCCATCATATTTAACCTCATAGATCCAATCATCACCGAGTGGAATTTCAGAAGATATTCTGGGCTTCATAATATCCATTGGAAGCACCTCCATATTCATAAAGTGGCATAATTTACGGAATTTAATCCATTGAATAGAATTTAAAAGTAACAGCAAACTAAAGGGAAAGGAGGTTGAGCTAATGCATACAATGTGGAAGGGAACCATTAGCTTTGGTTTAGTCAATATTCCGGTGAAAATGCATGCAGCTACTGAAAACAAGGATATTAAATTAAGACAGCTGCATAAGGAATGCAAATCCCCGGTAAAATATGAAAAGGTTTGTCCTGTTTGTGAAAAAGAAGTTAAAAATGAAGATATTGTCAAAGCCTATGAATATGCAAAAAATAAATTTGTTATTTTAGATGAGGAAGAATTAGAATCCTTAAGGAAAGAACAAGAGGATAAAGCTGTTGAAATCCTTGATTTTGTTCAATTAGAAGATATTGATCCAATTTATTTTGAGAAGAGCTATTATTTATCTCCCAATGATGGAGGGGGTAAGGCTTATGGGCTGTTGCGCAGTGCATTAAGCGATACCGGAAAAATCGGGATTGCCAAAATAATTATTCGAGCAAAGGAACAGCTTGCGGTTATACGGGTTTATGAAAACGTGCTTGTAGTCGAGACCATTCATTATCCGGATGAGGTAAGAAGTATACAGGATGTCCCAAACATCCCAGAAGAAGTTGAAATTGTAAAAAAAGAGTTAGATACTGCTAAAATGTTGATTGAACAGTTAACGAACGACTTTGAACCAGAGAAATATACCGATGATTATCGAACAGCACTAATGGAATTAATTGAAGAGAAGAAAAACAATGAACAGACTGCAACAGGTAAGGAGAAAGCTGCACCTGATAATGTTACGAACTTAATGGATGCACTTCAAGCATCATTGGACCGCGCCAAAAAAGACAAACCAAAGCCAAAACAAGCAAAACGAAAAACAACAACGAAGAAAAAGATTGCCACATAAGATATCTCCACTTGCTGGAGGTATCTTATGTGAAATCTTACTGGATATTCTCTTGATTGACCTTTTCCTGTTTATGCAAAGTGTGCTTTACTCCCCATTCATGCATGGCTTCTAAAATCGGCTCTAAGCTTTTTCCATATTCTGTAATGGAATACTCTACTTTTGGGGGTACTTGCGGATATACTTTACGCATCACAATGTCCTCTGCCTCTAATTCCCGCAGCTGATTGGTTAACATTTTCTGCGTAATCCCCGGCATACTTCGTTTTAGTTCACTAAACCGTTTCGTTCCTTCCTGCAAAAGATTTAACAAAATAATCGGTTTCCATTTGCCGACTAATATGCCCAAAGCATCTTCAACCTGACAAAGTTCTGGTTTCTTTTCCATGCAGATCCTCCTAAGTATCTTTTTATATACTATGTATATTTAAAGTGCGTACTTACAAATTATTGTTATATAAGACATAATAACATTATAAAGAAAGTGATGAAAGAGGAATATTAACTGCATCTAGAAAGCATAAGAATTGAAAGGTTGAAATATTTATGGAAAATTACCGCATTGATCCAAGCAAAGGATTAGAATTTGGACTATACACGTTAGGCGATCATATTTCAGACCCACATACAGGAAAGCGAATTACAGCTGAACAGCGAATTCATGAAATTATTGAATTAGCAAGACTTGCAGAGCAGGCAGGTATTGATTTTTTTAGTGTAGGTGAAAGCCACCAGGAGTATTTTACAACACAGGCACATTCTGTTGTATTAGCTGCCATTGCCCAAGCAACGAGTAAGATTAAAATTGCTAGTTCCTCTACAATAATTAGCACGTTGGATCCAGTCCGTGTTTATGAAGACTTTGCTACAATTGATTTAATTTCAAAAGGCAGAGCAGAAATTATAGCAGGGCGAGCTTCAAGAGTAGGACTCTTTGATTTATTAGGCTACAACCTTCGTGATTATGAGGAATTGTATGAAGAAAAGTTTGAATTGTTGCTTGAAATCAATAAAAAAGAGTCTGTTAATTGGAGCGGACAATTCCGTGCTCCCCTGAATAATGCAAAAGTAATTCCACGTCCGAAAGAAGGCTCCCTGCCAATTTGGCGTGCAGTAGGCGGTGCGCCTGCCAGTGCCATTAAAGCAGGCTATGCTGGGGTCCCAATGTTTCTTGCCATGCTGGGTGGACCAGCGACAAGCTTCAAACGATCGATTGATGCATTTCGTGAAGCAGCGAGTCAAAGCGGGTATGATCCAGCAGAGCTTCCGATATCAACAGCAGGATTTTTCTATGCTGGCGAAACAACGCAGCAGGCACAGAAAGAATATTATCCTTATATAAATGAAGGAATGAAGCTAACGAATGGGCGAGGCTATCCGAAGCAGCATTTTGCTCAAGGTGCAGATCCTAGAGATGTTATGAATATTGGAAGTCCACAGCAAATCATAGAAAAAATTTTATACCAGCATGAAGTGTTTGGCCACCAGCGTTATATCGGACAAATGGATTTCGGTGGCGTGCCTTTTGATAAATTAAAGAAAAACATCGAACTAATTGGCACAGAAATTTTGCCTGCAATTAAAAAGCATACAGCAAAGAAATAAAGGGGGGAGATTAAGTGAAGATTGTTGTATTATCCGGCTCAAAAGTTGGTTCAAAAACCAAAACGGCGATGAATTACACTGTAAAGTCGTTAAACGAAACACATCCAGAGGCGGATGTAACACTTATTGATTTAGCTGATTATGATATGCAGTTCAGTGATGGACGCAATTTTTTAGAATATGAAGGGGACACAAAGTTTGTAGCACAAACAATTATGGAAGCCGATATTATCATGATTGGAACTCCAATCTTCCAAGCTTCTATTCCAGGTCCATTAAAAAATATTTTTGACTTACTTCCAATAAACGCATTTCAAGATAAAGTTGTAAGTATAGTCGTTACGGCTGGTTCATCCAAACACTATCTAATTGCAGAACAGCAATTAAAACCGATACTCGCATATATGCAAGCTCAAATTGTCCAAAAGTACGTATTTATGGAAGAGAAGGATTTTTACCGTAATGAAATAACGAGTGATGATGTGTTATTTCGAATTGATCGATTAGTTGAAGATACGATGTTATTAGCAGAAACATATCGAAAAATTCGTGAAGTGAAAGAAGCAGCTTATGGATTTTAATTGAAAATGTTTTATTGATTAAAAGTCGTCTAAACAGGCGACTTCCTTTTTGTATAAGTTTTTCTTATTGAAAAATATAACTTTTTTGTATTTTTCTTATTATCCTATCTTTGATAAGATAAAACTAAATTTGAATGTGGTCCTATTTAGTAAAGTATCCATTCCGACTATGATAAATTTAGAATGAGGTTGTAAATGTTAATTTTTATTATATTAGATGTGATATTGCCAATATTGATATTGATGATAGTAGGCGCATTCATACAAAGAAAGTTTCAATTTAACCTAAAGCAGCTATCAACACTTCTTACTTTTTGCTTTATGCCAGCGGCTGTATTTGTGAACATACATAATATTAGTATAGAAATAGATTTAGTGCTCCAGATAATATACTACTTAATGCTCTATAGTTTTAGTCTGATGATAGTGAGTCATTTCATTTCAAAAATATTAAAGTTAGAAAAGGGAGAAAGTGCAGCTCTAAAAAATAGTATTTCGTTAATGAATTCCGGTAATTATGGATTACCAGTAAGCCAATTAATTTTCAGTCACAATCCCGTGGGGGTTTCCATTCAGATTTTCATTCTAATTTTCCAGAATCTATTAACTTATTCCTATGGAATTTATAACTTACTATCCGCAACAAAAACAATCAGAGGTATTATTCAATCATTTCTAAGGCTGCCTGTATTCCATGCGCTCCTATTAGGGGTTCTATTTCAATCTTTTACAATTCAAATACCTAACCCTATTTTGATACCTCTTAATCAGCTTGCGAATGGTTTTGTTGCAATAGCACTCCTATTACTAGGAGCACAACTTTCCAGCATTAAGCTTCGTTTTTTCCATCGAGTCATAACATGGTCTTTACTTGGAAGGTTACTAATGGGTCCATTATTAGCATTAATCATGATATACCTATTAAACATTGATGGAATTGTTGCACAATCATTATTTATTGCAAGTTCTTTTCCTACTTCAAGAAATACATCAACTATTGCTATGGAGTATCAAATAGAGCCTGAACTACATGCACAAATCGTTTTATTTTCGACACTTTTTAGCATTATTACAGTAACTGTCGTTATATATTTTTCATCCATTTTGTTTTAAACTATTTGTATTTAGTCCCCCTTTAGATATAGTTTAGAGGGGGTTTATTACTGTTTACAAATACTTTGAAGGGAACTAAGAGATCAAATAAATCTTATTTAAAGTTTTATCCTAATGTTCTGCAACTGGAATTACTGGTGAGTATTACAATTCAACAAATCATATATTGCGCATAGTCTTCAAGGCTAACTATGAATGGCTGCATAATAATACAGCCTGAATAAATAACAGAAGCGAAGATTATCGAGTTAACACCGTATGTTATATATGAATATATATAACAAGACTTAGATGAAGTTTCAAGCCACTGATGCTATGCAAGCTATTTATTATGTACCATATGAGACCCGGGAGATTAAACCTTATAAACGTATAAATAGTATAGCTGAAAAATAGAATAAAATAGAGACACGAAGTTTAATAAAAATGGATACTCTCGTTGTCTATTTATACCGAATTCCATTCGATGCTTTTTCTAATCTTTCCCAATTTAAAATGCGTATCGAATTATTGTTTTTTTCAATAATACCCTGTTGCGTTAAAGAAAGAATTATCCGGTTGAGATGACGATAGGTTGTCCCTAGCAAATTTGCGATTTCTTTAATGTTTGAAGTCTGTAACTCGATTCCGAATTGGTTATCCTTATCAGGAGACAGGGTGGACAGAAGATAACTCGCAAATTTATTTTCTACAGATGCTAATAAATTTACACGAGAAGCTGTTGTGCATGTTTGAAGTTTGAAACTAACATGTTCTAAAAGTGTATGTAAAAGTTTTGGATTCTCCATTTCATATCGTTTAATGTATGTAAATGGAATTCCGATCAATAGACACTCAGTTACTGCTTGGACCTGTGATTGAACAGGTTCAACTCGGATTAATTCAATATCACCAATAATTGAAAGCGGGTGAACAAAACGTAACAATAATGATTTTCCAGTTGCAATACTGGATGTTATTCTCGCTTTACCGTGTACTAAAAACAGCAATGATTGCATTTCGGCACCTTCTAAAAGAATGATCTCTTTCGATGCAAATTGCTGTAATGTAAATGGGACATCTTTATTTTGCTGAAACATTTCTCCTATATAATATTCCGATAAATATTTTTTCAATAACGTTTCATCTTGAATATATTTCATAAAAAAACTCCCTTTAGGACATATGTCCTTTTCATTATAAAGGAAAATGGTAGTATGGACAATATAGGAAGGGAGGAGCGGTGCAGAATGAAATTTGTATTTGATTTAGACGGGACAATTTGCTTTAAAGGACAGCCAGTATCCCAGAAATTACTCAGGTCATTAGAGAATTTAACAGCAAGAGAACACGAAGTCATTTTTGCTTCTGCCAGGCCAATACGGGATTTATTGCCTGTCTTACATGAACGTTTACATCCATATACAATGATTGGTGGGAATGGATCGATAATTGCGGTAAATGGGAAAATCATTTCAACCATGAGTTTTCGTAAAGAAACATTAGCGGAAATTGTTCCGTTATTAGAAATGTTTCATATTTCTTATTTAATCGATAGTGAATGGGATTATGCTTATACAGGACCAGCCGATCATCCTATATTAAATAATCTCGATCCACTTAAGCTAGCCGACAATATCGAACTGCATAAGTTAACAACCGTTATTAAGATTCTGATACTTACATCCAGTAATATGGACGAAGTATTACAGCGATTAAATAAGATGGATATAGTAATTCATACGCATGGTGAAGAGGGAATTTTAGATATCAGCCCACAAGGGGTAGATAAATGGAGCGGGTTACAAAAGCTAGGGATAAAAAAGGGTGAGTATATTGCATTTGGCAATGATGCAAACGATATTACGATGTTCCAGCATGCCAATTATTCCATCATGATAGGCGAAAATACGCAACTTAAACCATTTGCGACAGAACAATTACTTTTAAATGAAAATATTGAAACTACTCTCGTGAATAAATTGAATGAGTTAGGCAGCCTTGATACATTATATGACTTGCGGACTTTACAAGAAATCAAGTAAGTTTTTTAGTGACTTCATTCTGCGAAGGGAAGTCATCACAGAATGAAGTTTTTCAACATTATTTTTTCTGGTTTTTATTTAGAATCGTACGTAATTCTTTAATGTCCTCTTCAGACAAAGAATCTTCTTCCATAAACTGTACGAGCATTGATTTAACCGTTCCTCCATAAATCCGCTTAATAAAGGATTGTGCCTCAGCACGCTGGCATTCTTCCTGAGAGTATAAAGGATAAAAAGTATAGCTCTTTTGATTTTTATTAATACCTACCACTTCTTTTTGAGCAAGACGGTCGAGAAGCGTGCGTACAGTTTTCGGCTTCCAGTCCGTTTTTTCCTGCAAAGAGGATATCACTTCATTAGCTGTTTGCGGAGCTCTTTCCCAAAGAACGTTCATGACTTCCCATTCCGCTTCTGAGATATTTGGTATATGTTTAGACACTGTCTACTGACCTCCCGATTATATTCATTGAAAGTATTTCGCCTGAAGGCATTTTTATTTGGTACTTAATAGATTCCTTTATCGTTTAAAATAGATGATGTAATGTCTGCAGCTTTACTTCCAGACGCATCCGTATCATTTTGTATATTCGTAGCAAAGAAGTAGATATTTTCTTCATTTTCTACATAACCAATAAACCAGCCGTTAATATTTTTGTTATTCACCGTACCGGTACCGGTTTTCCCGGATAAATAGAAATTGTCTAATTCCTCTATTCGCAGCGCATCTTTTACAGCTTGCACATTCTTCTCCTTAAAACCAAATTCATTGAAGTAAAATGCTTTTAATAATTGTACCTGTTCAACTGGAGATATTTTTAAGGAAGACTCAATCCAAAACTGCTCTTTACCACCAGAAACATCGTTATTACCATAATGGATTTCTTTTAAATTTTCTTGGATTTCATCAAGTAACATTGTTTTATCTAATTCATTAAAATACCAATTTACTGAGTTTGACATGGCTGTAGATAAATTTTGATCCTTATTCCAAGAATCAAAAGGGTAATCCTCGCCATCCCATTTGATGGTAGAATTTTCAGTTGTTATGGCATTTGTCTCCAAACCAAACAGTGCACTATAAATTTTGTAAGTGGAATTTGGAGGAAATCTTAATGTACTTTGCTTTTCATTATAAATACTGTATTTATCAGCCTGTGCATCATATAATACAAAACTTCCTTCATAATCCGCAAAATACGCACTAAGATCCTCGTAAGTTACATGCTCATGATTAAATTGATATTGATCATCGCTGCTTGTCATAGCGGAAACAAATGGCAGCTGACAAGACAAGATTATTCCAACCATTAGAAAAATGAGTACACTTTTTAGTTTCAGCAGTTTAGACTCTTTCGTAAATGCAGCAATTTTGATGATACGCTTTTTAATTTGCTTCTTTGATCCATTCAAATTATTTGCCAAAGCTAGATTTTTTAAGTGTGAAGTTTTCTCGGCAAAATTTAAAATTGTATTTCCGTAATTTACGGAATAGTCTTCACCCATTGAATTTAACACAGCAATATCACATGCAATCTCGCGATCCAATCTCATTTCTTTAAAAGCAAACCATACTAGTGGATGGTACCAATATAAGATTTGGAAAAATATAACGAAATAATTGGTCAAGACATCTTTGTTTTTAAAATGATTTAATTCGTGCAGCAAAATGTATTTTATATCTTCCGTAGAGAGCCATTTATCTAAATCGGCTGGTAATACAATATAGGACTTAAACAAACCAAAAGCCATCGGAGATTTGATTAATGAAGATTCTCTGAGAGAAAAAGGCTTAGATATATTTAAATGCTGCTTACATTGTTCAAATAGCGTTAGAAGTTCTTTATTTTTAATCGACTGTGTTGTGTTTTTAATAGTCTTTAGCTTATACCAGGATTTTATGGTTAAGATGCCCATGAATAGTATTCCTGCAATCCATAAACAAGTGAAGATTACGTTCAAGAAATCAGGGCTTGAGCGATTGACGGATACAGAAAAATCCTTCATCCAGTTTCCACTTTGAATTTCCGCTTCTCCAAGATCAGTACCGTGATTAGTAGCATTACCTTGAATGGAATCCAGCGAAATAAAATGACTATCAAAAGTAATGAGATTTTGCGGTAAAAATGGAATAGCTAACGCGAATAATAACAAAAACCATAGATTATAATGCCATTTTGCTGATAACTGTTTTTGGAAAACCTTTTTAATCAGCATAATTACTGAAATTGTAAAGGTAGATAGGATAAAACTTATTACTAAATTAGTATAAAACATAGCTTTTGACCTCAATTCTGGCGTATGCCAGTAAGTTATCAAGCATTAGGGACTAAACATATAAGGTAGTTTAACACTCAGCTAAGAAGGAGATTCCCCAGAATGACTTTATCAACGATTCAGCGCACTCCCTCCAAGTTAATATTACAAATGTAATATTATGATTCTAACATTTCAAATTTGCTTTATCAATGTAAAAAAATGGATTAAAAAATTAATTGACAACAGGTAGACTACAAATGTAGTATTGTATTACACTTGTAGTCTACAGGTTGAATTTTTAGGAGGGTTTATTTTGAAGAAGAGATTCAGTATGGTTTTCAGCATGGGGAAGAGCAAATTCATGCTAGCAACTTGTTTAATGGCAATGGTTGCACTGATTGGATGTGCAAAAGAAACGGATTCAAGCGAGTCAATGTCTCAATCCAATAACGAAGAAACCAATCAGACAACAGACAATGATTTCGCCCAATTAGAAAAGGAGTTTGATGCGAAGCTCGGTGTTTACGCGCTTGACACTGGTTCAGAAAAAATTATTGATTATCAAGCCAATGAACGGTTTGCCTATACATCTACATTTAAACCATTAGCTGCTGGAGCGGTGCTAAAGCAGAACTCCTTGGAGGAATTAAACGAAACGGTTACTTATACGGAAGATGACTTGGTAACATATTCACCAATCACAGAGAAACATGTTGATACTGGTATGAACTTATTGGAAATAAGTGAAGCGGCTATTCGTTACAGCGATAATACTGCTGGTAATTTATTATTTAATGAATTAGGTGGTCCTGATGGTCTTGAGAAAGCAATGAGGGAAATAGGGGATAACGTCATAAATTCGGATCGGACAGAGACAGATTTAAACGAAGCAAAACCAGGAGATGTTCATGATACAAGTACTCCTAAGGCACTTGCTACTAGCCTGCAAGCTTTCGCACTTGATGATCAGTTACTATCTGAGTCTAAGCAAGATATGCTACTGGAATGGCTCAAAACGAATACTACGGGTGATACTTTAATCCGTGCTGGGGTTCCTGAAGATTGGACAGTTGGTGATAAAAGCGGCGCAGGAGGATATGGAACTCGAAATGATATTGGGATTGTATGGCCTCCTGATCGAGAACCCATTGTTATTGCAATTCTTTCAAACCGTGACACAGAAGACGCAGAATATAATGATGATTTGATTAAGCAAGCAACTGAAATTACAATAAATGCACTTAAATAACCTTTTTAACAAAGAGTTATGGAAGGAGTTGAAAGGGTTGAAACGTTTATGGAAGGGATTGACGATGATTTTTGCAATCATCGTCTTTATGACAGGCTGTTCCAATGAGGATACATCGGAAGATATTTTTAATGCCTATCTTGCTAACTGGCAGGAAATGAATTTTGAAGCAATGTATCAAAGTCTTTCTAAGGAAGCAAAAGCAGAAATCAGCCAGAAGGAGTTTGTGAAAAGGTATGAAAATATTTATGAAGGAATGGAAACGAAAAAGTTGCAAGTTGATGCAAAAATCGATTCAAACAGCAAAAAAAAGCAACAAGACAAAGGCTTTGTTAGCTATGAATATAAGGTGAAAATGGAAACATTCGTTGGCCCTATTGAATTTACACATCAAGCGACTTTAACTAAAGAAAAAGGGGACTCCAATCAAGAATGGTTTGTTGATTGGAATCCATCTCTTATTTTTCCTTCACTTGAAGACGGCGATAAAGTGGGAGTTCAAACGTTGAAAGCTGCTAGAGGGGAAATTCGCGATCGTAATGGCAGCGGCCTGGCTATCAATGACCATGCTGATGTGATCGGTATTGTCCCTAGTAAACTTGGTGATGAACCTAAAACATCCAAGACCAAAATAGCAGAGCTGCTAGGGATGTCGATTGATGAGATTGAGCACAAACTAGAGGCAAAATGGGTTGATCCTGATATATTTGTGCCACTAGCTACGCTGCCGATGGGAGAAACAAATCTGGATGCATTTTTAGAAATTCCTGGAGTAAAAACACAAGAAAAAACAGTTCGCACGTATCCTTTTGGAGCATCAGCAGCCCACGTAACAGGATATGTTCGAGAAATTACCGGAGATCAACTTAGTGAATTAAAACAAGAAGGATATGCTTCAGGGGACGTTGTTGGGAATACTGGATTGGAAAAAGATTTTGAAGATAGATTGAGAGGACAAGATGGAGGACATATCTATATCAAGCGTTCGGATGGAAGTTTTAAAGAAAAACTTGCGAAAGCAGAGCCAATTCCTGGGGAAAATATTGAATTAACAATTGATGCAGCCCTTCAGTTTGAAATTTTTGAACAGTTGAAGGAAGACGCAGGCGCCGCTGTAGGACTGGATCCTCAAACAGGGGCAATACTATCCTTAGTCAGCACCCCTTCATTTGATCCGAACGCTTTTGTTAGAGGATTATCAGATGAACAATGGAAGCAATGGAGCGAGGATCCCAACAAGCCATTTCTGAATCGTTTTACGAATCGATATTCTCCTGGATCTGTCTTTAAGACGACTACAGCAGCAGTTGGGTTAAAAACTGGGGTTACAAATCAGGAAGAAGTTCGAAAAATTGAAGGAAAACAGTGGAAGAAGGATGATTCATGGGGTGACTATTATGTTACTCGTGTACACGATAAAAAGTTAGTAAATTTACGTGATGCATTTGTTTATTCCGACAATATTTACTTTGCTCAAGAAGCACTTGAGATGGGAGTAGATACATTTTCAAATGAAGTGTATAAATTTGGCTTTGATGAAAAGCTGCCAATTCCATTTCCAATTACGCCGTCAATCCTTTCCAATAATGGAATTGATCGTGAAGTGCAGCTTGCAGATTCTGCATATGGCCAAGGGGAAATCATGATAAGCCCTCTTCATCTTGCTTTAACCTATACACCTTATTTAAACCAAGGTGACTTATTATATCCACACCTGTTGGAGAGTGAAGAACGCACTGTTTGGAAGAAGAGTCTGATTGATGCCGATATAGCTGAATTTATTAAGAAAAGTCTAATTCAAGTAGTAGAAGATCCAAATGGAACAGGACATCGCGCAAGTATTCCTGGTATGACGATTGGTGGTAAATCTGGTACAGCAGAAATTAAAGCAAGCAAAAACGATGATAGCGGGTCAGAGAATGGATGGTTCGTCGGTTTTACAACAGAGGAATCTCCGTTATTGCTGACAATGATGATTGAGGATGTTAAAGGACGGGGTGGCAGCGGTTATGTGATTCCGAAAGTAAAACATATCTTTGAAACGGTACAAAACGATTAGAAATGAATAACAAATGAACGGAGTTGTTTTGAAAGATAGGGGACGAATATGAAAAAAAGAAGAGAGCTATGCTTTCTATTCGAGCAAATCTTATTTTTCTGGTTATATTTATTTTATTTAAGGAAGAAAGGAACAAATCGAATATACGATAAATAAAAGTGGCGATATAATCGATACAGATAGTGTGGTAGAAGGACAACGGGGGAAAGATTTAGTACTGACTATTGATGTAAGCCTGCAAGAAAAAGTTGATGAAATTATAAGAGGTGAGTTGGAGAAATTATAAAAAAGTATCCTTATGAAAATCGTCATCTTCAAGATGCATTAGCTGTAGTTATAAACCCTAAAACTGGGGAATTACTGGCTGTATCAGGTCAGCATTATAATCGAAAAAAAGTGTATTTCTTAATGTACCACATCATGCAATCTATGACCAGCATATACCTGGGTCAGCTATTAAGGGGGCCACAGTTCTAGCAGGTTTGCACGCTGGTGTTATTGAACCAGGAGAAGCGCTATACGATACCCCGATGAAAATAAAAGGAACGCCAGAAAAAAGCTCGCATACAAATAGCAGCATGGGCTGGCTAAATGATTTGGACGCTTTAAAAAGGTCATCCAATGTGTATATGTTCTATATTGCATTGCGGATGGGCGGCGAATATAACTATAAATACAATCACTCTGTTTCATTTAATAGAGAAGCATTTCAGGAAATGCGGAATTATTTTAATCAATTTGGTCTAGGAGTGTCAACAGGAATTGAGTTTCCATATGAAGGTACAGGATATAAAGGAACAGATCCAGTAGCAGGAAACTTATTGGATTTTACAATTGGTCAATATGATACCTATACAACGATGCAATTAGCACAATATGTTTCTGCAATTGCAAATGATGGCTATCGAGTAAAGCCACATTTTCTAAAAGAAATCCATAATCCATTAGCTTTTGAAGAAAGACTTGGCCCAGTCTTTGAAACTACAACTACAGAGGTAATCAATCGCGTTGAAATGAATGATGATTATATTGCACGTGTTCAAGAGGGCTTTCGACAAGTATATCAAGAGCATGGAGGCACAGCATACAGTGAATTTGGAGGAAAGAAATATAATCCGGCTGGAAAAACAGGAACAGCTGAAAATTCAGTTGATGGTGATTACACAGAAAATCTAACGTTTGTTGGTTATGCACCATTTGACAATCCAGAAATCGCATTTGCAATCGTCGTACCACATACAGGGAAAGGGGAACATGTAAACATTAAAATTGGTGAGCGGATAATGGATGCGTATTTTGAGATAGAGCAGAGCAATAAGGTAAACGATTGAACTGAAAATATTAAACAAAGGGCTATCATAAACATTAAATTTATGATAGCCCTTTGAGTCTGATCCTGGTCATTTACATAATAATTCCCTGTACAACAAGACCGAGCACTAATCCTAGAAAGATAGAAGATAGTGTACCTAATAAGAAATATTCTGCCCAGTTTCGATCGTCTAATTGTTTGAATCGTGCAATCGACTTGGCAGCGATAATAAAAGCAATAGACGGATATGCACCGATAACTGTTAATGTAATAACAAGCAATCTTTCTATGTAGCCGATGAGTCTTCCACGCGACCGAAGTGGGGAGGAGTATGTAAAGTAATGATATTCCTCTGTAAAGCTATTTTCTGTCATAGGTCGATTATTTTCTTTTACAGCATTCATTTGATTTTTCAATGTCAGTTCACCTTCAAAGTTTGCAAGTTCTGATGGTAATGAACCGATGATATATTTGACGATATGGCCACAAACACTTGTTGCCAAAATATAAATGATGATAATAAATAATGCTGTGTTGATCAGGCTTAAACTATCTTTCCCATTCAAGTCTAAAAGACTCACCGTCATTTCTGTAGTCTTCATATGAAAGAAAAGAATACAGGCTATGATTATCATTATGACATGCAACGCTTGATCTAAAAGAAAGTATCCTAGTTTTTTCATATTATCTGTTACACTTTTTTGCATGGAGTCTATTAATCTTATTTTTAATAAATCAATCAAAAGATGCGTGATAATAATAAATAAGAAAGGCAGAATAAAATAGTTGAACATATGTTGAAACGTATAGTGATAACCCCATATAATGACAAGTACGATTCCGGTAGTCAATATATGGTGAAGTATATGTTTTTTTAAATGGTTTATTTTATTTTTCGCCATTTGATCCGATTGCAGCCAAAAGTCAGCAATCAAATGTGAGAGAAGCAGCAATAGTACAGTCATTATAAACTCCTTTCTTTTGGAAAGTAATCGTTTAAATGGTTTATTACATTGTTTTGTATGGAGGTTTGCAGTTTATCCGTTAATCGATGCTCATCCCGCGTACTTAATGAATTCAGCACCTGAACTAAGTCATAAAAAGTATGCAAAATGACTTTTGTTTTACCCTGTTTCATATGATGGGAGATAGTAGCGGTTGTTCTTTCAAGATATTTGCTTACTTTATTTTGTTGACCAAGTATTAAATATAAAGAACATACATGAGATTGTATATCTGTTTGCTCGTTCAATTGCACTTGCTTAAGGGTTAAACTCGTATTTATTAACGTTTCAAACTGTTTGCTAAAAACGGTGAAGTCTTGTTTATCTGATAGACGAGGTAATGCAAAGCGAAATAACAATCTGTTCTCTTGCTTTTTCAAATAATCATTGGCATTTCTCGCTTGTTTCATTAATGGATGAATCCATGTTTCTATGTTTATTGTGCTTAAATTCTCTTGAATTTTACCAAAAGATAAACCGAAATAAGGCTTATGATCGGTAAACTTCCATATACGGCTTATATAGAAAGCAAGTGTATATGCCGTTGCATAGCCACGACTTACAACCACCAATTCATCACCAGCACGGTGACTAACCTTTGTCATACCAACATTTTGTGTCCACTCAGCAATGCTATTTTTTAATTGCTTTAAATAATTACTTAATTCATTCCCAATATTCTCTTTAGACGAATTACTTACGTCCATAATAAAAATAGAGACTTCATTTGACATATATAAACAGCTCCTTTCTCATCCAAAGTACTAGGAAGTTCGATTATATAATCGAATATAACAAATGTTAGATGAAATAGTCAAACTTTATAGAAGTTAGATGTTTTATACTGATACAAAGAGAAAATATTCGCTTCCTTTTAGTTGTACAAGCACTCGTTTAACAGGATGATAAATCTATATGATTTTCAAAGAGAAATCTTTATCCAAAATCAAGTCACTTTAAGGAGTCAATAATCAAGTTAGTAGTTAACCATTTTTAAATTTTCCATAGTTGGGTAATTGAGTTTAATATAATATGTGCCCTTTTTTAAAGATAAAGAATTTGAACTCCAAAGAAATATTGGAATTCTTTCGAAACATTGAGTTTAGTAGATCAAACGATTATCAATTATATGATAAAATTATCAATTAAACTAGTTTAGTGAAAAAATCTTCGGGTTTATATCCTATGTTATTAATAGTTATTTTAAATAAAGAGGCGTTAAAACGGAGTTCTTCCGCGTCAAGAAGCTCACTTCACCAGGCAGAGTATCATTAATTACAAAAGTAGGTATCAATTTGGCCGGAAAAGCTATGCAATTTTAGAACTCCTAATTGCCAAATTAGTGGAGTAAAAAATATGACCATCAGCCACTCCCAAAAGAAATACTGATACAATTATAAAAACGAAATGAAGAGCTATTCGGATATTGAATATATAAATAAATAGATCCCTTCTTTAATTGTGTAGAGAGATCTATTTATTGTTATCCACGGCGTTAGCTATTAATTCGAAAAATTTTAGGGCAGCATACTTTAAACCTGGCTATGTATTAATTTGGAAGAGATTACGACGTTAACTATATTCTGAAGTGGTTGAATAAGAAAAGTCACTTTTTGTTTTAAATTACAATAAACGGAAGAAGGGTGAATGGTATTATTTGCTTTTCAGTAAATCCGATATATCAGGTATCTATATAAAAACTCGACCGACTTATTGGAGCTGGCCTATACACCCACAAAATATTAGTATTTATGATAATCAATCATATTTACTAATATTTTTCGACAGGACTCAAAGTCCCCGTCCTTAATCGCATTGTAAATACCCCAATGCTGTATAATGCTAGTTTTGCTTTCGCGAAAAATAAGATTCTCAATTCTTTTACGCCCAACAGTCAGCATAAATTCACGTATAGCCTCTTTAGCTGTTGAGAATGCATATATAAGTAAATCATTATGAGACATACTGCATATATGACTATGAAGATCCAGGTCACAATCAGTTAACTTATCTAAATGGGTAACAGCTTCAGCAGATCCTGCAGGTGAATTGATATAATTGACGATGTGCTTCTCAAATTGCCCACAATATTCGCCAAGTATTTCAATTTCTTCGGGTGTAGCACGTTGAATAGCTAGTCGTGCACACTCTACTTCTACTACCGTTCGAAATTCTGTAATATCATCTAACAACTTTGGAGTCATATAGAACTCTGAAATTTCCCTCATATGCTTATCAAAATCAAATGAGCGCACATAAGATCCGTCTCCTACCTTAGTTTCCAAAATTCCAATCATATTAAGCTTTTGAAGAGCCATGCGAACGGTAAAACGATTTACACCGAAATAATCAGCTAGCTCACTTTCAGAAGGTATTTTCTCGTTTAGTGTCCAAGTGCTGTCCAAGATGAATTTTTTCATTTCCTCACATACTAAGTCAACAGTAGAAACCTTTTTAATTTTTGAAGAAGTATTTTTCATAATAAACATCCATTCTGCTACCGCCAAGAGCGGCATAATAGTTTTGATAGCATATGTTGATACATTGACCTTTGTAATAAAAACTACAGAATTCAGCAGTTTAATAGATATAAAATTTTATAAGTCAGTATAACTAGAAGGGTAAATAGCATCTCTCAGGCACGAAAAAATATTGTTTCAAAACTGAATGCAATTACCGCTATCTCTATAATGCTATAACACAACTACCATATATATTAAAGGGACAGAAATAATTGTCAAGCTGAATTAAGCAAATAACTTATAAGAATGCCGATTACAATAATTCAGATATTTTACTATCTTTACTATCTTTACTATCTTTACTATTGACAGTTATTATTTTTCAATGATATTATTCACCTAGTGAACAGGTGAATTAGTAAAAGAGTGAATAATAAATGTAAGGGATGAGGAATATGGATAAAATTATTGATATTGCAAAGAATGGAGCGGATCGATATCAAGAATCTCAGTTATCAATGTTAGAAGAACTATGTAATATTGACAGTGGAAGTAAAAATATTAAAGGGAACAAAAAGGTTGTCAAGATTATTGAAAACGCTTTAAGTGAAATGGGCGCAGAGGTTACACAAGTAGAATCACCAGGATATGGAATACATATCATAGCACGGATTAAACCTGAACATATAGAAGGAAAAGTTATACTTGCAGCTCATCTTGATACCGTTTTCAAAGAAGGAGATGCCTTTGCTCATCCTTTCCGTATAGAGAATGAGTATGCATATGGACTCGGAGCGGCTGATTGCAAAGGAGGGGTGGTTACGATTCTTTATGCAATTAGGATTTTAAAGGAAGCAAACCTTCTTCCTAATAAAGAGTTGGTGATCATTCTTAATTGTGATGAAGAAATTGGATCACCTACCAGTCAAGAACTATTTAAATCTGAGGCGATGGATGCGGAAGCAGTACTCTCCTTTGAACCTGGACGCAAGAAAAATGGTATATTAACCAATCGATATGGTGTTGTTGAGGGAACAATCAAAATAAATGGAGAAAGCGCCCATGCTTGTATGGACGGCGAGCCAGGAGCAAACGCAGTTTTAGAATTGGCTAATCTTATTCTGAAATTGGATCAAAAGGAAAATGAAAATCTAGGTATTCATTACAACGTCGCTCCTATCAGTGGAGGAGTGGGACCAAGTGTTGTTGCTGATTATGCAGAAGCAAATTTTTGGGTTACAGTAGCATCCGAAGAAGCATATGAACAGGTCAAGAAAGATATGGAAAATCTATCAGGTGAGGGGATTGTTAATGGATGTGAAATCTCAACAGCTATTGACCTTAAGTTTCCTCCTATGGAAAGAAGCGAGTCTAATGTAGAACTTTATCATAAGATTTGTAAGGCTGCTTCCCTTATTGGAATGGATTTACCGGAAGAAATGTCGAAATCACCGGCTGATTGTAATTTTTATTCGGCACTTGAGGTACCGACAGTTGATGGACTCGGTCCTTATATGTATAACATTCACACGGTTAATGAACATATACTCGTTTCGTCTTTGCGTGAAAGAACAAAGCTTGTTTCGCTAATACTCGCACAATTATAGGATAGTATGGGAGGTTTCAACTGATTGCTTTATAGATAAGCATTGAAATTATGATTTAAAAGGAAACATTTTTGATGATTTTGTTTCTATCTTTGTTATTGGGATTAAAATAGATAAACCAGCTGTAAGTAAAAGAAACAGCTATATTAAATAGGAGGTTACATTTATGCAGAGAAGAGGGAAAATTCAGTTACCAGAAGGAAAAAAGGTGGCAGTAAATATAGGTTGTGATTTCGATGCTCAGTCGATTTGGGATGGTTCATTTAATCTAACATCTCCAGCTTATATGGCTAGAGGTGAGTTTGGTGCAGAGGTAGGAGCTCCCAGGTTACTTAAACTATTCGAAAAATATAATATAAAAACAACGTGGTTTATTCCTGGGCATACTGCGGATACATTTCCGGATATTTGTAAAGAGGTTATCGCTGCTGGTCACGAAGTAGGTTGTCATGGGTATGTCCACGAAAATCCAACGAATGCTACTTACGAGGAGGAGACAAGGGTAATGAAGATGTCGCTCGAAGCCCTAAATAGGGTCGGAGCCCAAAAGCCTGTTTCTTATCGCTCGCCATATTGGGATTTCAGTCCGAATACCCTTACAATTCTCGAGGAAAATGGATTTCTATATGATAGTAGTTTGATGGGAAATGACTTCCATCCATATTATCCGAGACCTGTTACACCGCATTCTGATCGTGCTAACGAATTTGGCCCAGCATCGAACATTCTGGAGCTTCCAGTTACATGGTATTTGGATGATTTCCCGCAAGTTGAATATATTACGGGTGGTCAGGAAGGAATGCGTCCGACCGCTGATATCCTTGATCGTTGGATTTCTATTTTTGATTATGCATCCACAGAAGAGGATGGAGCTTGTTATATGTTGACAACGCATCCACAAACAATTGGTCGGCCTCATATGATTCAAATGTTAGAAAAATTAATTCAGCATATGGAAGCGAATGGTGCATGGTTTGCAACTGCTGCAGAAATAGGTGCGAATTTTATTGCAGATTAGATCAATTTATATTTAGTTAGTATGTTCATTTAAAGTTATTAGGGTTGCGGGAAAGCGTCATTAATATATCCGCAGCCTTTTAATAAAGATTATTTTATACTATAGGAGGAATAAAAATGAGAGAAGTTAAAATAAGCGCTTGTCAATTTCGTGTGGAAAAAGTATCTTCATTTGAAGCATTTCAAAAACAGGTCGAAGCATTAATCGAACAAGTTCCTCCTGACTCGGATTATGTTGTTTTTCCTGAACTTTTTACGGTTGGTTTGTTGGCAAGTTTTCCAAATGCAGATCAATTGACTGCGGATGATTTGGTGAAAATCGATGAATATACACCACAATATATAGAGCTTTTTAGCCGTATTGCAAAAAATAGAAAACAGATTATAATTGCAGGCTCGCATTTAGAACGCCGAGAAGATAAATACTTCAATATTGCTTATATCTTTGACGAAGATGGCTCTTATGTTGAGCACAAAAAAACACATATTTTCCCTGCAGAAGCAAATTGGCAAACATCAGAAGGAGACAATCTCGAAGTTTATTCGATAGGTCCAGCAAAAATTGGCTTAGCGGTTTGCTATGAATCAGAAATCCCTGAGATCTCAAGGATACTAAGTAAAAATGGTGCTGAAATTATTTTCAGTCCTTCCTATACATTTACCGAGGCGGGATTCTGGCGTGTGCGTCATTGTGCGCAAGCACGGGCTATTGAAAACCAGGTCTATTTTGTTCACTGTCCAACAGTGGGTGAACCCGGAGATCCATTACCTAATGGTTACGGGCATTCATCCATACTAAGTCCTTGCGATTCTGCTTGGCCAGCAAATGGCGTCATAGCCGAAGCAGAGACGAATAAGGAAATGGTAATTACAGGTACAGTGGAAATCGACGAGCTTTATGAGAATCGAAAGACAGGTGCAGCAACAACCTTCTTTGACCGAACTCGTCGTGAGGACGTTTATACGAAATATGAGCCTTATAAGTCTATGAATAATACGACCATAACATCATCATAACATTGCAGGCGTTTAACAAGTATTGCGGTCTCGACCCTGCAATTCTGGAGCTATAGGTAATGATAGAATCGCAGTTCATTTGACAGGGAACCACTTTCAGACATAAAGGTTATGGAATTCCTATTCTCTGGTCAACAATTATAGAATTACCTATCTTAGCTCCTCTAATAATTTTAAATTAATTTGTTGTAGATGAGGTTGAGAAAGAAAAGGCAGAAAGAATAGTTCAGTATATGTTACCTATAGCAATTATAATTTATGGAGGGATACGAAATGACAAATAACAATAAAAAAGTTCTTGAGCAAAAGGAAAACGAGCTTAGTAAAGCGATTGATTCCCGAAAGGAAGAATTATTTGACTTGCTTGCATCCTTAATTCAATTTCGTACTCCAAATCCTCCCGGCGCAAACGAGATTGAAGCACAAGACTGGGTGGAAAAGCAGCTTCGGGAGTTAGATTGTGAGATCGATAGATGGGATGCGCTTCCAGGACGCCCGAATGTAGTTGGAAAACTTAAAGGCAAGGGGGATGGGCCGACCGTATCTCTTAACAGCCACATTGACGTTTGCGAAGATAAGCTGCTGGAAGCTTGGAGTAATGATCCCTATGATCCCGTAATAAAGAATGGACGTATGTATGGTCGTGGCTCTTCCGATATGAAGAGTGCGATGGCATCCTTCTTGTTCTCACTGAAACTGCTCAAGGAGCATGGTATCCAGCTCAACGGTAATGTCGAGGTGCATAGCGTCATCGGTGAGGAAGCTGGGGAGCCGGGTACGCGCAGTGCAATTGAACGTGGATACGGCGGTGATTTTTCTATCGTCGGCGAATCCTCTAAGGCAGAGAACATTGTCGCAAGTATAGGAGTAATGACCGCCAAAATTACTATCGAGTCTCCTGAGACGCTGCATCTTGTGGCAAGAAAAAGCACCATTAATGCCGGTGGCGGGAAAAGTGGAGGTAACTGCGTTGAAAAGATGTCGCAGCGTATTATTCCTGCGCTGACTGATTTAGAGCGTCAATGGGCGGTCTTTAAGACTCATGAACTGGTACCGCCTGGAGCATGCAATATCAATGTGTTCCGGATGGAAGGTGGATCCAATTCCTTCATCCTGCCCAATCGTTGTGACGCATACATTACTGTGACGTATCTTCCTAACGAGAAAAAGGCTAATGTTATTCGTGAGATTGAGGAACATATTCAGCGTTCTGCTTCCGTGGATGCATGGTTACGTGAGAATCCCCCCAAAGTCGAATGGGGGCCGGCAGAATTTCCTGTTGAATTTGCTCCTTGTGATGTTGATGTGGATTCTGAGCCTGTTCATATCCTGCGTGAATCCATTGAAACAACGGGCAGAAAAGCAATCTTAGGTGGAAGAGGTGCCATTACAGACGCTGGTTGGTACTATACTTCTGGAATTTCATCTGTAGTCTATGGACCAGGCAATATTGATCAGGCGCATAGCGTCGATGAATGGGTTTCTCTGAAAGACCTTACCACTCATTGTAAGGCAACGACTCGGTTTCTTCTGCATTACTGTGGGTTGGCAGATTAGGAATAAGAAAGTAATTAACCTGACTTTTGATACGGAAGACCTATCGATTTCATTCTACTACTTTCTCTGGTTTATATGAGCAGCGGCGGGTTTGGTGCTGATGTTTTTAAAGTTATAAATAAAACAACAATCTAACACAAAAGTACCCAAATTAGAAGAAAGGGTGAATATATAAATGAAAACCAATAAAAGATGGATGATGATGATATTTGTGTTTTTTGCAACGGTCATTAACTATGTCGACAGGACAGTATTAGGTTTAGCAGGCCCTGCTATCATGGAGGATATAGGGATAACTAATGTACAATTTGGTGTTTTAGCGTCTGCTTTCTTTTGGTCCTACAGTCTAGGGAATATCCCTGGTGGATTAATAGCAGATAAAATAGGCACTAAAATTACCTATTTTGGTTCCCTTATCGTATGGTCTTTAGCCACAGTTCTTACAGGTCTTTCCCGCACTTTTGGATTTATGATAGGTTCAAGAGTGCTTATGGGGCTAGGGGAATCCCCTGCATTTCCAGCTAATACCCGTATCATTTCGGAATGGATGCCTTCATCTGAAAGAGGAAAAGCCAACTCTATGATGACTTCAGCAATGGCTGTAGGGATGGGGTTTTTGAGTGTTGGTATTGCTTGGATTATTACGACATATGGATGGCGTAATGCATTTATTATTTGTGGTGCTCTTGGAATATTAATGGCTGTTATATGGGCTGTATTTTTTAAAGAAAAGCCTGAAGATCATAAAGGTGTTAATAAGGAAGAACTGGATTTTATTCGTGCTGGACAACCAAAACAAGGTAAAATTTCGACAGACTTTCGTTGGTATCATGCATTGAAATATAAAGAAATCTGGGTTTTATGTTTTGGCCTGTTCACAACGAATTATTTAATGTATATGATGCTGACCTGGTTACCTACCTACTTGGTGAGTGTAAGAAATATGATTTTATTAAATGCCGGCTTTTCTTCAATAGCACCTTATTTAGCTATGTTTTTCGGGGCTATTTTGGGTGGTGCTTTTTCTGATTTTCTAATCAACCGAAAAGGATATGCGCCGTTAAAAGCTCGTAAATACACGTTGACTTTAGCAATGCTGATGATGGCTGTATTTATCATCCCGGCACCCTACATCACCAGTAATGTTGTAGCTTTGGCATTGATGTCTTGCGCAATGTTTGCTATTGGTACCTTGGGAGCTAATGTTTGGGCTGCTGTTGCCGATATTACACCAAAAAGCGCGGTTGCTGGTGTCGCTGGCTTTCAAAACTTTGTTGGTCAATTTGCTGGTATTCTTGCCCCAATAGTAACCGGAGTTTTAGTTCAAATGACAAACAGCTACAATATCGCTTTTGTTATAAGTGGGATATTTGGAGTAATAGCCGCTATATTGTATATGGCTGTCATAAAGGAATTTACACTTACAGAATCCGACACCAAGATTGCTGTAAACTCTTGATTCTACATGGGATACATGGGAAATTAATTGCCCCTTTAGAGATTAACAAATTCATTTAGTAATGGAGGAACAAATAATGAGTAGATTATCTGGGAAAGTAGTCGTTATAACAGGAGCAGCTAGCGGTATGGGAGAAGCACATGCAAGGCTATTTGTAAAAGAAGGAGCGAAACTTGTATTAACTGATATTAATGAAGAGAAGGGTCAAGAAGTGGCAGAAGAACTTGGTGAAAATGCACTCTTTGTTAAACATAATGTAGCTAATAAAGATGATTGGGAAGTTGTGGTTAATAAAGCGGAGAATAAATTTGGACCAATAACTGGACTTGTAAATAATGCTGGGATAGTTGGACCGCTTAAACCGTTGGAGGAATTGACGGATGAAGAATTTTACAATGTCATTGGCGTTAACCAATATAGTGTTTTTAAGGGTATGCAATCGATAGTGAAGTCTATGAAAAAAACGAAGGGTGGATCCATAGTAAATATCTCTTCAACTTCTGGTTTAGTTGGAACTGCAAATGATATTTCTTATAGTGCAACAAAGTTTGCAGTAACTGGAATGACTAAGACTGCTGCACTTGAGTTTGCTGACTATAATATACGAGTTAATTCCGTTCATCCCGGTGTAATAAGTACAAATATACAATTATTTGATTCTGTTATAAAAGCCACTCCATTGGGGCGAATCGCAGAACCTGAAGAAGTTTCAAATCTAGTCTTATATTTAATTTCGGATGAATCAACGTTCTCAACCGGATCAGAATTTGTTGTAGATGGTGGATTTACTGCCCAATAATTTATAATTTTTTTATCCCCTCATCATTCATTTATTGAGGGGATTTTATTGTTGTAAAAAAGTTTCAAATCAAATCTTTTCTATGGTTGCTTTATCTTGAAATGAAAATAGATAGGTTGATCATTATCAGCACAGCCTATCTTGACTGTGAGCAGGGTTTTTCACCTCCAATGAACCATCATATCCTCGCGTTAGCACACATTTTCAAGATAATCTTTATAAGGTGTGTAGTTCTAATAATTTTCTTGTTTCAATTTAATCTCTTTTTTATCTTTTTCTGGGCTTACAAAGGTAGCCACCATACCAAATAATCCAAAAAATATAAAAGATGCAACATATCCCCAAGTTCCAATAAACCATCCAGCAAGCATTGAACCCATTACTTGCCCCAGAGCCAGAAGTAAAAATGGAACGCCAATACCTAATGATGCATTTTTAATAAATACACGAATCCCCCAAACAAGGAGAACCCCACTTATAAATATATATGAGCAACCAAAAATTCCAGCAGATAAGTAAGACAAGAACCAATTTTCAGAGGCAATAGATAGAATGATCGAAGCTGAAGCAACCGACATACTCCCTAATTTATAAGCGAAAGAGAGTCCTCTTTTTTCAATTAGGGAACCGGAAAATCCACCCAGCACTCCAAATAAACCTATGATGACCCAAAATCCAGAAAGCTGCCAATCATTATAATTCCCGGACAGCTCGATAAAAGATCTGGAAAATGTCCAAAAGGCTGCGGTAGAAATCCCCAGGAAAAGAGACGCTAAGATCAAAGATAAGGCACCGTTTATTCCACGTATAGTGAAATCTCCTTTTTCAAACCTAATATTTTTAGTTTTAATTCCTCCTACTTTAGGGATAGCTCGGATATTCCACAACAATACCAAGAGTGCAAAAATAGCATAGAGTAAATACGAGAGTCTCCAGTTCGACGTTAATAAAATCGCCCCTAATCCAGTAAGGACTATGCCAAGACTTGTTCCTGAATTAATCCATGTATTCGCTTTTCCTTGCATATCCCCTTTAATCCAAAGTGATATTGCTGCGCCAAAAGGGGGAGATGCCAGTCCTGTACTTCCTCCAGCAAATAACACCCCTAATGCCAGCAGCCATCCATTTGGGGTTACAGACATCAACAGTAATCCAGTAAAAGCTGACACACCAGCTAGAATAATCATTTTTCTTGGTCCTTTTTTTGTAGTAATTACAATGGATAAAATGATAGTGAAACAATAGGCTAAATAAAATAAAGAAGATATTATCCCCGACATAAATTCAGACATTTCAAGCGATTCATTTATCTCAGGGAGAAGCAATCCAAAACTAAACCTTGCCAATCCATAAGTGACAGCAATCATAGCTACTCCAGGTAAAACCAGCCTCGAAAAATTCATTGTATGCATCCTAACTTTTATAAATTAAATAGAACGATCTTTTTATTTTATAAATAAAAAAATTACGATGTGTTTTGGACAAGTGTCTTCGCCATCGCAATAGAATATTCCGTTGCTTTCTCTGCACCAATTAATGTCGTCAAGGAAGTAGTGCCTTCAAGCAGTAATGTAAGTTGGTTAGCTAAATCTCTTTCGTTATCTTTACCTTTTCTCTGAGCCAATTGCTGAAGATATTTAAGCAATCTCATTTTGTATCCTCTTGCAATGGTTTCAATTTCATTATCTGTTCCTGCATAATCTTCCATTGCCCTTAAAAACATATCACCTTTGCAGGATTGTTCCTCTAGCCAGCAGCCGTGAGCTTTAACAGCAAGAATAAAGGGGGAATCAGAATCCTTTTCTACATGTGCATCTAAATACGACCAGTAACGTTCTTCACGCCGTCTAAGTACTTCTTCTACCAATTTGTCCTCAGAAAGAAAATGATTATAAAGTGTCATCGTTGCTACATTCGCTTCACTGATAATTTGCTTTAGCCCTACACCACGGAAACCATGCTCATAAAATAAACTTTCAGCTACTTCAAGTAATGTATCTTTTTTTATAGATTGACTCATATTATTCACTTCTTTCCTTTAGATAGAACGACCTTTCTAATGCCAGCTTATCAACCGCCTGAACTAATCGTCAACTTTTTTAATCTGAACAAAATACCGTTTAATTACAGATACTCTACGTCCATCAGTTCCTATTAGCAATATAACGTTTGGCCGCAAACAGCAGGTGGAGAAGTGGGCGGCAATTATCAATTTTCATGCGCCTTTTGCTCACGAGATAATCATTTTTAGAAACATCAGACCCAATTTTCAGCATGGCTTCTTGTCAAAGAGATCATCATCCTCATGGATGGAGAAAGCCATTTATCTTTGTGATACGCAAGAAATGTAGAAATAGTTGGATGTTCTGGTGGCACTTCTTCTCCTTTTAATTTACTGCTTTCTAATTCTTCCTTGACTGAAAAGTAAGGTACCATGGAAATTCCTAAACCGCTCCTGACACATTGCTTTATCGCTTCAATACTTTGAAAGTCTAAACTTTCCTTAACATCCATTTGCTTAAACTTTATATACTCCTCAAATACCGATTTATAGCTACATAATCGTTCCGTGTAAAGGACTGTTTCATTGTTTACCTTCTCCTCTGGCGGACGAATCAACACCATTCTTTCTTTTTTCAATTTTTCACAATGAATCTCAGGCTGTGACCAAGCATCTTTTTCTAAAACTAATGCTAAATCGATGTCGCCATTTTGCAGATTTGATACAACATTGTACGTATCGATCGATCGGAGGGAGAGATTAACTTTCGGGTAAGATTTCTTATACTCCAGAAGAATAGGCGGAACACGATCGATTGTCAGTGATTCCGATATACCAATGATAAGATCACCTGTTGGTTCATCATCTGTATTTAACGCTTGCGAATATAATTCAATAATTTTTATAGCAGATGGAAGAAATTGCTCCCCATAATGGGTTAATACGACTTTTCTTCCTAGTCGATCAAATAAAGGCTTTCCAATCTCTTCTTCTAATTCTTTAATGTGAGTGGTAACGGAAGATTGGGCATAGCCTAGATGTTCCGCAGCCTTTTTAAATCCCCCTTTTTCTACAATCGTCTTAAGTGTTATAAGATGACGAAGCTCCATATATATTTACACTCCTTCGTGCAATACTAGTAAATTTATCGTTCGTTTGTATTCATCTTAATGAATTGAAAAGCGGAATGCAATACGCTCATTCTAGAAGGTATGTAAAAATATCCATGAAAAAAAAGCTCTTCAGTTCATTTTTATTGAATCGACAGTTCGGAAACATCTATTTTACAAAACTAAAACATATAGTTACAATAAAATCGTAATGAAATTCCCCTTGCAGGAAAATATAGCATATAGGAGGTTCCTAGCCATGACGATAAAGGTAAAGGTTTATTCTGATTATATATGTCCGTTTTGTTTTCTAGCGGAAAAACCATTGGAAGAAGCGATACAAGGAAAAGATATAGAAGTGGAATGGATGCCGTTTGAATTGCGTCCATATCCAAATGAACAATTCAAACCAGAAGGAGACTATTTACAGAGTACATGGAAACAGTCTGTTTATCCAATGGCTGAACGTATGGGAATTGACATTGTTCTTCCAAGCGTATCACCTCAGCCTCATACGCACTTAGCGTTTGAAGGTTATCAATATGCCAGGGAACAAGGCAAAGGCAATGCATACAATAACCGGATGTTTCGAGCTTTTTTCCAGGAAGAACAAGACATCGGAAACATTGATGTACTAACCAAATTAGCTGGTGAAATAGGATTGGATGAACAGGAATATCGCGAGGCTGTAACCACTAGAAAATACAAACAAGCACATCAGGAAGCACTAAAACATGCTTATGAGGAAGCGAACATTACGGCCGTACCTACCTTTGAAATTGGAGGTACAACGATCAGAGGAATGCGTTCCAAAGAGGATTTTGAACAAATAATCAATGAAGAGTTGAATAAACAAAAGCCTGATATATCAATGGAAGGCATGGTTTGCGGGATTGATGGCTGTTAATTAATAAAATAAAAAATTATATATATAGATACGGAAGGTGTTTTCATAATGGCAAATAAAGATGTACTATTTGAACCGGTAACTTTAGGCAATATAAAATTAGACAATCGGGTGGGACTTTCCCCAATGACACGAACAAGCGCTACACCACAAGGAGTAGCGACTGACCTAATGGTTGATTATTATGCGAAATTTGCTCGAGGAGGATTTGGTTTAATTATAACCGAGGGAATTTATCCAGATAATACGTTTAGTCAAGGATATTTTGATCAACCTGGAATCATAGACGACGAACAAATAAAAGCATGGGAGAAGGTTACAGATGCTGTTCATCAAGAGGGTGGAAAAATATTTGCTCAATTGATGCACGCAGGCGCTTTATCCCAAGGGAACCGATTTGTAAATGATGCATTAGCACCATCCGCTGTTCAGCCAAAAGGACAGCAAATGGAAATTTATGGAGGGAAAGGAACGTTCAAATTACCGAAAGAAGCAACCAAAGAGGATATTGCAGAAGTAATTGAAGGATTTGCTAAGGCAGCGAAAAATGCAAAAGAAGCTGGTTTTGACGGAATTGAAATTCATGGTGCCAATGGATATATCCTTGATCAGTTTTTGACAGATTATACAAATAAAAGAACGGATGAATATGGAGGCTCTGCAGAAAATCGAGTTCGTTTATTGGTGGAAGTTTCAAAATCTGTGCGTGAAGCAGTCGGTAAAGAGTATCCAGTCTGTATTAGAATTTCTCAAGGTAAAATAAATGACTTTTATCATAAGTGGGTCAACAAAGAAAAAGATGCTGAAATTATTTTTGGGCAGTTAGGACAAGCAGGACTAGATTTTATTCATGTAACAGAATATGAAGCATGGCAGCCTGCATTCCCTGAAAATGAAGGTACAAACGCAACAGATCCAGCTTCTGATGGGGGGCCAACTCTTGCTGCGTTAGCCAAAAAGTATAGCAAATTACCTGTTATCGCAAACGGAAGCCTACATGATTCAGAAAAAGCAAAAGAGATGATAGAAAAAGGTGAAGCAGATATTATCACTTTAGGTCGGGGAGCACTTGCTAACCATGATTGGGTAAATAAAGTGAAAAATGGAGAACAAACAGATGAATTTGTAGCGGAAAAAGTATTAAGTCCAAACGCCAAAATTAAAGAATTTGAAGTGTAAGTATAAAAAAGCTGGTTTCTATGCTATATATTATGAATGAAGTATAGGTTGGTTGGCGTTTAATATTTCTCTTAATATGTATTGCACCTCAAAAGTTAAGGTCAAAACTTTTGAGGTGTTTTTCTAGCAAAATAAATGCTCAGAAGCACGGCATAAAGTCAGATGTACAGATTAAAAGATAAAGAAGCTATAAGAGAGATTTAGTGGAAGGGTTAAAGAGGGAAAGAAATAAGGAAAATTATTCTGTTAAGATTAAGCTTAATCTTAAGTATTAAGCTCTATAAAAGAAGAGATTCTTCAGAACGCGGGACAAGTTTACTTTGCGCTTACAATCCTTCCACTTGAACAGTGAAGAGCACAAGAAGGATTACAAATGAAAAGAAATGGCAAAATCATAAATTAGAAAACGGAAATGAGATTCTTCGCCTTGAAGAGAGATAATTATCTTTGTTTTCTTGCAGCATCAGTCTTTCGATGTTATGGCGTAAATGGCGCAATGAAAAGAAGAAGGGAGAGTTGCTTTTTAGCAATGAATTTTATGTAATATTTTTCCCCGAGTTAGTGATATCAGCTAAAACGTCTTATAATATGCCGTTACTCAAGCATACAATACTTGAACAAAGATTTTAGACAGGGATCTTATTTTTGTTTCCCAATTTGATTTTGAATAAGACAAGACACGTATGTTGTAATAATTTCACTCGATTTTTATAGCTGGCAATTAATATTTTTTAAACTAAGTACGGAAAGGAAAGTTATGAACGAAGGGGGATTTACGAGAACATAAACAATCCAAATAATTAAGTAACGTGCTGAAGATATATTCACAAAAATAGTTGAACATAAGAGGTCATGAAAATCCTAATAATTATTTAAATTAATCCTAGTTTACATAATATATATTATAGGAAGTTAATTACGGAGCAGTTATTTTTGTCTCATAATATAAGTATACTCGTGATATTGAGACAAAATAAAAAATTACACTATAAAAATTTAATAATTATAGTGTAATTTTTTATTTTTTATTTTCCTACGTATGTTGCATTTGGTCTAAAAATCACATTGTTATTTTTCTGTTCAATTGCATGTGCACACCAACCGACAATTCGACTTGAACTAAAAATCGCTGTAAATAACTCTGGATCTAATTCAAGTGATTTCATTATTGCTGCAGCGTAATATTCTACATTTGTATATAATTTATGATCTGGTTTTACTTCTTGTAATATATCAATCGTTACTTTCTCTGTTTCAACGGCTAGTTCAATCCATTCTGGTGACGTTTTCAGTTTGTAAATAATTTGTTTTAATGCCTCGGCACGTGGATCTACAGTCTTGTAAACCCTGTGACCAAATCCCATAATTCTTTCTTTGTTTTTTAATTTATTGTGAATCACTTCACTTATTCGGTCTTTTGTAGAAATTTCCTCCAATAAATCAATTACTCCAGATGGTGCTCCACCATGTAATGGACCTTTCATTGTTCCAATGGCACTTGTAATTGCTGAAACGAGATCACTTTCTGTAGAAATTGTTACTCTAGCTGTAAACGTGGATGCATTTAATCCATGCTCCATTGTCATGATCAAATATGCTTCAAGTATTCTTGCATTAGCAGTATTTGTCTCACCTGTTAACATATAAATGAAATTCTCTACATGGTTTAATCTTGGATTTGGTTCAATTACATTTAAATTTTTCATCATTCGGTAACGATTCGCGATAATTGTTGGGATAACAGCGATTAATTTTATAGCTGTATTTTCCGCATCGCCTTTTGTTGAAATCGCTGAAATGGTTGTTCGTAACACATCCATTATCGATTGCTCCATAGGAATGTTAGATAGTATATTCCTCATATAAGGAGGCAATTCTCTATGATCACGCAATTCTGTCTGGAACAGCTGCAATTCATCTGTAGTTGGAAAATCTCCATAGAACAAGTAATATGCTATTTCCTCATAGGAATAATTTTCTGCAAGTTCTTGGATTGGAGTTCCTCGATACGTTAGAACTCCATTTGCTCCATCAATATTGCTTAAATTTGTTTCTACAGCTGTAATTCCTTTTAGACCTGGATAATACACGTAACCCTCCCCTTTCTCATTTAATTATAATTGAATCAAATCATTATTAAAATTTTAATTTTTTTAGTATAATAATAAATAATTTTTATTAATGAGGTGATTACAATCGACCAACGAACACTGCAAACGTTTCTAATGGCTGCAGAAGTTGAAAATTTTAGAGTAGTTGCCGAGAAATTATACATGACTCAGCCTGCAATCACGTCGAAAATGAAATTATTAGAGAAAGAACTTGGTGAGAAACTATTTGTAAAACACGGCAGAAATGTCCAACTAACCGAATTTGGCAGATTTTTTTATCAGGAAGCTCAAGTAATTCTGTCTCAGATGAATAAGAGCATGGAAGCTATTAATCGATATAAGCAAGGATATCAGCGAACAATTCGTATTGCTATTTCCCCCATGTTTACAGAAACTATCTTACCGAGCATATTACGAACGTATATTGATAATAATCCGTATGTAGAAGTATCGATACAAGTTGTTGAATCAATTGAAATTTCTTCATTAATAGAAACTGGAGAGGTTGATATAGGACTCTCCTGCATTCCTGGATTATCAAACGTTCAATCAATCAAATTTCATGAAGAACCTGTTAGCCTTGTATGCAACCATGATGGATATGATTTGGAGATTGGGCCTGTAATCGATGCGAAGGAATTATTGGAAAATCATATTTTATTTACGGATAATCATCCAAGTTATTGGAAGGATTTAAAAGAACAGCTCAAACAGTGCATCCCTGCATTACGGATGATGAAGGTAAATCAAACACATGCTACAAAACGTTTTGTTATGGAAGGTATTGGTATTAGTTTTTTACCGAAGTCAATAATTAAACGTGAATTAATGGAAGGAAGAATTTTGGAAGTTCCAATCGATTTTATAAATGTTCCTTTGTCCAGTATGTATATTATTTGCAAGCATGGACTGCCAATAGAAAAAGAATTTGTTCATTTTATTACAAATTACCATTATAGTTAGAAACAAACATAGTTAGAAACAAATGAAAAACATGCTAATACTAAGCATGTTTTTCATTTGTTTTAATTTTCAATTCGTTTTAAAGGCTTTTTAGCCGGGCCGTCTAAAACCTCGCCTTTATAAGAAAAACGTGATCCATGGCAAGGGCAATCCCATGAGCGTTCGCCAGAATTCCATTCTACTTCACAGCCTAAATGTGTACAAGTTGTATCCACCATATGGAGTTTGCTATTCTCATCCTTATAAACACCAACACGATTACCGTCAATCCTGGTAACTGTTGCATCATCAGGCTTAAGATCTTTAACCGTATCCTCAGTAAATTCCAGCTTTCCTTTCAGCAAATGCTTTGCTACATCGGCATTTACTTGCATAAATTTCTTCACAGCGGGATCTGCTTGAAACCTTGATGGTTTAAATAGGTCTGTATATGGATTTTCTTTACGCAAGACGGTATCTGACAGTATCTTAGCTGCAATCGTACCATTCGTCATTCCCCATTTGCGAAATCCTGTAGCAACAAGTACTGCATTCTCATCTTTCAGAGTTGGTCCGATATACGGCACTTTATCCAAGGTCGTTAAGTCTTGTGCTGACCATCTATAATCAATTTTATCAAGCTGAAAATGTACGTTTGCAAATTTTTGCAATGCTTCATAATGGCTAAACGTAGATTTTCCTTGACCTGTTTTATGATTTTCTCCCCCAATGAGCAAAAATTCCTGATCATCATGAAGTTTTACAGATCTAATGGATCTTGTTGGAGATTCTGCGTTAATATACATACCTCCTGGAAATTTATTTGGCGACTTTCCTGCAATGAGGTATGATCTTTCAGAGTACATGCGGGTGAAATAAAAGCTTTCCCGGTCATAGAAAGGAAAATGAGAAGCAACTATAACATATCGGCAAGTAACTCGATGTCCATCCCTTGTTATAACGCTAGGGTGCTTATTATATTCAATATCTACAGCTGTTGTATTTTCATAAACATTTGCAGATTCCTGCAAGCTCTCTTCTACTAATGCTTTTAAATAGTTTAATGGATGGAATTGTGCTTGTGCCTGCATAACGAGAGCAGCTTTTACTGGAATATTAAGTGGTATTGTATTCATTAATTTACTGCTTATTTTTATTTTGTCATAAGCACTCTTTTCTTTTTCCAATTTTTCCAAATACGTGTTGTCGTTTGTGTACAGATAAGCATCCTCTGTAAGAAGACTGCATTCTATCCCTTTCTTCCTGACTACCTCTTCAATAAACTGTTTTGCTTCTTCAGCTGCGTGATAATAAAGGGAAGCTTTTTCCAAGCCAAAATGTTGAATTAATTCATCATAAATCAGACCATGCTGTGCTGTTATTTTTGCAGTAGTATGGCCAGTAGTCCCATTTAAAATTGATCCTGCGTCAAGTAATGCAACTTTAAGATTCTGTTTTGATAGTAAATATGCTGCAGTTATTCCTGTGATACCTCCTCCAATAATGGCTACATCTGTTTTAATGGATTCATTTAATTTTGGAAATGTCGGTAATGCTAAATTTTCACGCCATATAGGTTCGGGAAATTGTGGTAATGATGGTTTAACCAATCTGCCTCTCTCCTATCTGTTTAGATAGCTTCATTATTACCAATCCAGCGAAATTTATGTGCGCTATTATCCAACATTGTATATAAGCAGCTCGATTATTATAGTATTATAATTAAAAAAGCCGCCTACCTTAATAGTAAGCGGCTTTTTGCTCTATTATCTGCCTTCAAAAAATGAGCGGTTTAATGCAATATATGGAGTTTCCTCTTCAGGAACTTCGTCTTCGATAAAAATTGCTTCTACCGGACAAACGGCCTCGCATGCTCCGCAATCGATGCAAATATCAGGGTCAATGTAAAACATATCTTCGCCTTCTTCTATACAATCAACAGGACATACTTCAACACACTCTCCTGCTTTTTCCGTTTTGCATGGTGATGTAATAACAAAAGCCAAATCAAATCTCCTCCTTCGTACCCAATGATGAAATATTACATGTATTTAACTATTATAACGCATTATCTTAAAAAAATAAAAGATTCATCATTCTTTTCATGCAACATATGATGTAATATTCATAATGGAAAGGAGAAAAGTAATGGAAATTACTGTACGTTCAGGTGATTCGCTTTGGTACTACAGCCAATTATTTAATCTTCCGATAATCTTAATCGAAACGTCTAATCCTGGAATAAATGCCTTACAACTTCAGGTTGAGCAAGAAATTAAAATACCTGGCTATACACGAGAAAATTATACAATTAAAGCAAATGATACATTTTGGTCACTAGCAATTGAGAATAACATACCGTTAGATATGATAGAATTATTAAACCCGCTGATTAGTCATTCACAGCTACAGGTTGGCCAATCTATTTATATGCCCCATAGAGTAACGGAATTTGTAATTGACGATATAACAAATTACACGTATGAAAAAATGGTAGCCGACATAAATGAACTACTTTCCATTTACCCATTTATTATGCAAAGAACCATCGGCAACTCCGTAATGGGAAAAAATATTACGGAACTGCAAATTGGTGCTGGTCCAACTGAAGTTAACCTAAATGGGTCGTTTCATGCAAATGAATGGATTACTACTCCAATTATCATGCGATTTGTTAATGAATATGCTTTGTCGCTTACAAATGGGCTTCCCATTAGAGAGTTTGCAACATTACCAATGTATCAAGCAAAACAGCTATCAGTTGTGCCAATGGTAAACCCAGATGGAGTAAATATCGTAATTAACGGTGCGTCTGCAGCCGGAGATTTTAGTGAATCCGTTTTAGCAATTAATCAGCAAAATGAAGATTTTTCAGGTTGGAAAGCAAATATTAATGGGGTAGATTTAAATAATCAATTTCCTGCTTTATGGGAAATTGAGGCAGAAAGAAAACCAACAACTCCACAGCCTAGGGATTTTCCGGGAACAGCTCCATTAACAGAACCAGAAGCAATTGCAATGGCAAATTTAGCTGAGGATAGGAACTTTATAAGAATGAATGCTTTTCATACACAGGGCAAAGTTATTTTTTGGGGATTTGAAGGATTGGAGCCACCCGAATCAGCAGAAATTGTGGATGAATATGAAAGAGTCAGTGGCTATACACCCATTCAATATGTTGATAGCTATGCCGGCTACAAAGATTGGTTTATTCAAGAGTTTCGCAGGCCAGGCTTTACAGTAGAGCTTGGAGAAGGTGTCAATCCATTGCCAATCGAACAATTTCAGGAAATTTATGAAGATAGCTTAGGAATAATGCTCGCAAATTTATATTTATAATTCATTCAGCTTCCAAACGCAGTCCAGCTTACTGTTAGAACCATCAAGCTGTAACAAATAGATATCTGGATTTCTTAATTCTTTCCATTGATTGAAGCCAAAGCGTTCGTCAAACTGATGAAAAACATGTGATAATAAATTACCATGACTGACAATAATTGCATGTTTAATAGAAGGATCTTTAAAAAGAGGCTTTAAAACACCATTACATCGATGTAATAGATTTCTAGCAGACTCCCCACCTGGCAATGCAAAATCTTCATTCAAAAATGATTGTTCCAGCCCGTCCATCCAATCTTCAACAGGTTCATCGCTTAGAATACGTTCTTTTAAACGTTCATCAATCTCAATCGTTGAACCAGTTAATTCTGCAAATGGCTTAATACTTTCAATAGCTCTTAAATAAGGACTGGTAAGAATAAGATCAAACGTGATCGGCAGCTCATTAAAATATACGGCCAGCTCTCTTGCTTGTTTAATTCCTTCATTAGTTAATGGAGAATCTTTATGTTGACCGTGAGCGGAACAATGCCTAACAAAATAAATTTTTTTCATGTTTGATCAATCCTCCTGAGTTCGTATGGTTCACTATTAATTCTTCCATGCTTGGCAAGGTTGCAAATAAGTAGATAAATTATAGCATCAAATGGTGAAATAGAAAACAATATATTCTAAAATTTAATGAAAATATAATGAACAAAAAAATAACAGGAAGACACCTGTTATTTTTTAATTCTTTACCCCTATAAAATAATCCTTTTTAAAGCCTGCCATCCGATTACTGTTATCAATGATAAAGTAAAATTCATCCGTTTCATTTTTTACGTCATAAATTTTCCCTGGTGTAAGCTTATGATGCACAATAAATTTTTTAGCATCCGCATGAACACACTCAATTTGTTTCATTGTTTCTCTATTTTCCCAATTTAAATGAATCATAATCAATTCCCGCTTTCTAGTTTACATAATATTTTTATGGTTAATCAAAAAGATATAAATATTCTCCATAGCCTTTATCAGCCATTTCTTCTTTCGGAATAAAATGCATTGCAGCAGAATTCATACAATAACGTAATCCCCCTGCTTCCGTTGGGCCATCCTCAAATACATGTCCTAAATGAGAATCTGAACTGTTACTCCTGATCTCCGTGCGAATCATTCCATGTGTATTATCTATCTTTTCTTTTAATTGATACGCATCGATCGGCTTTGTAAAGCTTGGCCAGCCACAGCCAGCATCATATTGATCCAGTGAGGAAAAAAGAGGTTTTCCAGAAACAAGATCAACATAAATGCCTTCCTTGTTATTAGCCCAGTATTCATTTTGAAAAGGGCGTTCAGTCCCATTCTCCTGTGTAACATGGTACTGGATTGGCGTTAATTTTTTCTTTAACTCTGTTTTATCGTACTTCTCCTGCCAATTATCTTTGATAAAATCTTCTCTGCCTGATCCCTTTTTATATAACCGGTAATGGAATGATTGTTTTTTGTAATAATCCTGATGACTATCCTCTGCACGGTAGAAAGGTTTAGCAGGAAGAATTTGCGTAGCAATCGGTTTAGTGAATTTTCCACTTGCTTCTAATTTTTGCTTTGATTTCTCTGCAATCTGCTTTTGTGATTCGTTATGATAGAAGATTGCTGTTTGATAGGACTCTCCCCTATCATTAAATTGACCTCCTGCATCAGTTGGATCGATTTGCTGCCAGAATGTGTTTACTAGCTCCTCATAGGGCATATAATCTGGATTAAAGGTTATTTGTACTGCTTCTACATGACCTGTAGTATTCGTGCACACCTGTTCATATGTTGGGTTTTCAACACGTCCTCCGGTATAACCAGAAATTACGCTTTCGATCCCAGGACGTTGATCGAAAGGTTCTACCATACACCAGAAACATCCACCTGCAAATGTAGCTAACTCTAAATTTGTAGACATGTAAATTCCTCCACTATATTTATTCGCTATTATTAAACCCTTGTCTGTTCGATTGAGAAATCTATTTTGTCAGATTATCCGAATGGAATAGCCTATCTTTATTTTTCCTTTTTTATGGAGAAAAATCAAGTGGAGCGACTTAAAATCTTATATGAATAGTTTGGGTTTTGGAACATCATTTGCAGAAGAACGTCTGGCAGTCGTTTTTGTCACCTTTTTTGGTGAAACGGTTGGTTCATTTTCAGTTGGCTTAGTCTTAAGATTGGATGTCTCTTCAGCATTTTCCTTGCTATCGCTTGCTTCTAATTCCTTAAAAACCTTTATCATTCGATACATTGCTGGAAGATTTTTTATCATCGGTCCATATTCCTGTACAATCGGGGCACTTGTCTGAACCATGTTTAAAACCTGCTGCACCCCGTCCAGCGTCTTTGAAATACCGTTCATAACTCCATTTCCTTGAATATTACTTGGTTTCATTTGGCTAGGATGAATACTGCGTGGTAATGATCTTTGCATGAATGGCCGATTAAACTGTCTTTGTTGTCTTGATGGAAGTAACATAGGCTTTCCCCTTTCAACATAAAATCCTCTGTGATTAGTTTACGTATAGCAACCATAACATGTGTAGGCAATATATCTTCTCGCATAATATTTCCTGGGAAACCGCATGAATTAACAAAAATCACTATTATTTATTACACTAATTACAAAAAACATGTCATAAATTGCAAGATATTCACGCATCTTATCCATTCCTGCAGCATATTTTTAATAATTGATCAAACGTTTGTTTAATTTTTAAAAGGAAAAAGCCCTAGAAATTTTCTAGGGACTGCCAAAAAAGAAATATATTAATTTAACTAGTGATCAGATTGATATATCTCCCACAATTCATCAAAGACTTTTACCGCATCTGAAAAGGGGCTGTTCCATTCTAAATAATCACTAACCTCATTATAATCTGTTGCTTGTTTAGGAAAATTATGATCTTTAAAAGCCCAGTCTGCAAGCCTTGATTTATTGTCTGGTTTTGTTTTTCCACGATAGGTCAATAAGAAATGATAAAAAGAACGCATTCAATCCCCCATTACGAAATATTGTTTTCTTGCATATATGCTTCATGTTTTCGTAGCTTCTTTCGATAAACGATTCTGGACATATAAATACTGATTTCATATAAAATGATTAATGGGACAGCCACAACAAGTTGTAAAACGAAATCTGGTGGTGTAATTAATACACCAATTATAATTAAAATAAAATAGGCATATTTTCTGTTTTTAGATAGAAAATCAGGAGTAAGGATACCTAGAGTCGTTAAGAACATTGTAATCAGCGGTAATTCAAATAGCATCGCAAATGGCAGTGTAACGCGCAATAAAAATTTGAAATACCGATCGACCGTAAACATGACATTAAACATACCATCATTTAATGAAAGTAAAAACGGCATAATCAGTTTAACAAATACAATATAACCAAATACTAATCCGCCAATAAAAAGTAAAAATAAAGCTGGAATATAAGATAAAGAAGCTTTGCGCTCATATGGTGTTAATCCAGGCTTTATAAATGCCCAAATTTCATAGGAAAGAACTGGAATCGTTGCAACGATTGCAACAAGTCCTGCCATCGAAAAATATATCCAGACAATTTCAGTCGGACTAATTACAGTTAATTCTAAATCTATATCTTTTCGAAAAAAAGAATAAATATCTTCTACAAATATAAACCCAACAATAAAAAAAATAATGAAGAAAACAGCCGTTATTATGAGCCTATTTCTTAATTCGGATAAGTGACCAACTAAATTCATATCCTTATCATCATTTAATTGCCGCGGATCTTCTGTCATTAAAATCACTCCCTGCCATGTATAGCACAAAAGAAGATGTAAGGAATAGTCCCTACACCTCCATTACCAATCTATTAACTGTTTTTATCTTGGTTTTTATTTTCTTTATCACTTACAATGCCCTGTGTAGCATTCTTAAATTCACGTAGAGAGTTTCCAAACGCCCTGCCGATTTCAGGTAATTTAGACGGTCCAAACACGATTAATGCAACAATAAGGATTAGAATTAAACCAGGAATTCCAATGTTACCTAACATTTTGCATCACCTCGAAATTTATTTAGTTTCTTTGCTATCGTCATATACAATTGCCTTTACTTCATTTATTTCCCCTTTCGCATCTTCTGTCAGATGGCGAGTAGAGTTTTTAAATTCACGTAGCGTCTGCCCAGCAGCTTTGCCAATTTCTGGGAGTTTCTTAGGACCGAATACAATCAATGCAAGTAAAACAATCAATATTAACCCAGGCACCCCGATATTTGCTAACATGTGTACACCTTCTCTATGCTAAAATTTAAATTTTATAATCAGCTGATTTTGGAATACAGCAAATTCTATCTATATCTTACATCTTTATCCATTATTAAACAAGCTCTTCTATTTTCTATCGTACTGCAGGAAATAATAGTCATAAGAATTTGTTTCGTTTCTCTCACCTTTAACTTTCGATGTTAATTCCCATTCATCGTCCGAAAATTTTGGGAAAAATGTATCTCCTTCAAAATCTTCATCAATCCAAGTTATATACATTCGATCCGCTAGATCAATTACTTGGTTAAAAATATTGCCGCCGCCAATAATGAAATACTCTTTATCTGGATTATCCGTATTCCATTCAACTACTTTCTGTAACTGGTCAATTACCTTAACATGGTTCGGGAAATTATTTTTTGATTTCGTTAATACGACATTCTCACGATTGGGTAACGCTCCCCCCATCGAATCGTATGTTTTTCTTCCCATAATAATAGTATTACCAGTTGTCTTTTCTTTAAAAAAGCGTAAATCCTTAGGAAGATGCCAAGGCAATTCATTGTTAAGTCCAATAACATGATTGCGATCCATTGCGAGTAATAATGATATCATATCTGTCCCTCCACTGCTTAAACTGCGATTGGTGCTTTAATACTTGGATGTGGATTGTAATCCACAATCTCAAAATCTGTAAGTTCAAAATCAAAAATAGACGATTTTTCCTGATTAATTTTTAAACGGGGCAATTCACGCACATTACGCTTAAGCTGTGTTTGAACTTGTTCAACATGGTTTGAATAGATATGTGTGTCCCCTAGTGTGTGTACAAATTCGCCAACATCTAAGTCACATTCATGTGCAATTAAATGTGTCAATAATGCATAGCTTGCTATATTAAATGGAACGCCAAGGAATACATCAGCACTGCGCTGATACAACTGGCAAGAAAGCTTGCCATCTGCCACATAAAATTGGAATAATGTGTGACAAGGTGGTAATGCCATTTCCGGAAGATCCTCTGGATTCCACGCTGACACAATATGTCTTCTGGAATTAGGATTATGACGTATCGATTCAATGACCTCTTTGAGCTGGTCAATCGTTTCATTACGAGATGTTTTCCATTTCCGCCATTGTTTCCCATAAACAGAGCCAAGATCTCCAAATTCCTTAGCGAAATCATCGTCCTGGCAGATCCTTTCCTTAAATAAATTCATCTGTTCCTGGTAAATCTGATTAAAACCTTCATCCTGCTGGCTGCGGATTCCGAAATTTGTCATATCCGGACCTTTGTACTTTTCACTTTTAATCCATTTTTCAAACGCCCATTCATTCCAGATATTATTATTGTTTTCCAGTAAATATCGTATATTCGTATCTCCTTTTATAAACCAAAGAAGTTCACTGGCTACAAGTCGAAATGGTACTCTTTTAGTTGTTAACAGTGGAAACCCCTGACTTAAGTCAAAACGCATTTGATGGCCGAATACAGAATATGTTCCTGTATTTGTACGGTCTCCTTTTTTAATGCCGTTATTAAGGATATGCTGACACAAATCTAAATAGGCTTGTTCATTTTTTAGCATATTTATCACTCCTAAACTCTCTATGCTGCTATTATTTTTATTATCCAGTAATTCATTGTATCTTCTTTCAAGTCATATTACTAGAAATATATTGTGCCACAAATTTGTGCATATCTAAAGTCAAATTAATACACTTACCATTCTTCGTAAAATTGTTTCAGAAATGATTCCATAAATCGGTGGCGCTCTATTGCCAGCTCCTTAGCTGATTTTGTATGCATGAAGTCTTTTAGCTTTAGAAGCTTATCATCAAAATGCTGAATGGATGTCGCCTTTTTTGTTGGATGATACATTAGTTGCTGATTGGCACCACCATAAGCAAATGTTCTAGCAATACCGATAGCACCTATCGCGTCTAATCGGTCAGCATCTTGGACAATCCTTCCTTCTAATGTATCTGGAACAACAACTCCTTTACTGTAGGAGACCCCGGAAATAATGTGATTAATAGTATTTATGTCGGTTTCCTTTAATAAAATCGAGGCTAGAAAAGCATTTGTTCTCTTTATAGAATCTTTAGGATTTTGAAACAGCTTTTCATCTCCAACATCATGCAACCATGCAGCCGCTTCACATAAAAACTCATTGGCCTGCTCTACTTCAGCAATCATTTTAGCGATCCGGGCAACTCGCTCCATATGATAATAGTCGTGGCCTGTTTCATCATCGCGAAACAATGTATATACATAATCCCTAATATGTTTGAGTTGTTCTTCTTTTTGCATTATGATAACCCTTTGATTTTCCCGTTCACATCTAAATCCATGTGTAATGCAGCAGGAGTTTTAGGAAGCCCTGGCATTGTCATTACATCACCAGTTAATACAACTATAAAACCAGCCCCTATTGAAGCTTTTAATTCACGTATAGAAATTGTAAAGCCGCTAGGTCGACCTAGTAATGCTGGGTCATCAGATAAGGAATATTGTGTTTTCGCCATACAGACCGGCAGATTGCCCCATCCCTGCTGTTCAAAGAAAATAATTTGTTTCTTTGCCTTAGATGATAATTCTATGTCATCTGCACCATAGATAGCTTGGGCTATTTTTCTTATTTTCATTTCTAACATTTCATTAGATTCGTAAGTTCGTGTGAAGTGAACTTCAGAGGTCATTGTTTTCTTCATAACTTCCTTTGCTAATTCAAAACCTCCAGCTCCACCTTTGGCCCAAACATCTGCGAGTGCTACATCTATTTTTCTGGAATGGCACCAAGACTCGATAAAGTGCGTTTCAGCCGCTGTATCAGTTGGGAATTTATTAATGGCAACTACATATGGAAGTCCGAATTGTTCAATGGTATCAATATGTTTATTTAAGTTTTCTATCCCTTTTTCCAGTGCATCAATGTTTTCGGTATTTAAATCTTTCTTTGATACGCCTCCATGCATTTTTAGCGCTCTGACAGTAGCAACAATAACAACTGCATCTGGATGAAAATTACCGGCTTGTGTTTTTATATTAAGGAATTTTTCAGCACCTAAATCTGCTCCAAAACCAGCTTCTGTAATAACATAATCCCCTAATTTTGCAGCCGTTTTTGTAGCAATTATGCTATTGCAGCCATGTGCAATATTTGCAAAAGGACCTCCGTGGATGACAGCTGGTGTATTTTCAATTGTTTGTACAAGATTTGGCTTGAATGCATCCTTTAAAAGTAATGTTAAGGATCCTTCTGCTTCAAGATCCTTCACTGTAACTGGATAATCATCATATGTATAACCAATGACTATTTTTGAAAGACGTGATTTCAAATCTTCAATGCTATCTGCAAGACATAAAATAGCCATAATTTCTGAAGCTGCCGTTATGGTATAGCCCTCCTCCCTTGGTATCCCCTGAGAGGAGCCTCCCAGGCCGACAATTACTTGTCTTAGCGCACGATCATTCATATCAACTACCCGTCTCCACTCCACTTTCCTTGGATCAATTTGTAATTTGTTATCGCGGTGAATATGATTATCAATTACTGCAGATAACAAGTTATTAGCACTAGTAATTGCATGGATATCACCAGTAAAATGAAGATTAATTTCTTCCATGGGAAGTACTTGAGAATAACCGCCTCCAGCAGCTCCTCCTTTCAACCCCATAACAGGGCCAAGTGATGGCTCTCGTAAAGCAATAACAGTTTTCTCGCCTAATTGATTTAACGCTTGACCTAATCCAACTGTAACGGTGGACTTCCCTTCTCCAGCGGGAGTTGGATTAATGGATGTTACGAGAATTATTTTTCCGTTTGGCTTGTCTTTCCACTTTTCTAATAATTTATCGGAAAGCTTTGCTTTGGTATATCCATAAGGTTCGTAATCATCTGCAGATAAATTGATTGATTCAGCAATTTCTGTAATCGGTTTTAATGTTGCTTGTTGAGCAATTTCTATATCTGTTTTCATATATTGATCCTCCTATTCGCTATTCACTCCTCTAGTTTAACCTTTTCTATTGTTTTTTTCATTAACAAACGATTAATGGATAAATGTAAAGATTTAATAAATGCAGAATTTAAGAGTTAATTTCTTGACGAGTGGTTACAAATAGGCTATATTAGGGGCAAGCAAAGAAGATGTACGGAATCATTGACGAAAAGGCAGCTTCTATAGAAGTGGATGCAATATGATCCTACACTTCTATAGAAGCTGCCTTTTTTAATATATTCTGAGTCTATACTTTGTATTAACACGCATTTCACGTGGGATTTTTAGGAGGAATAGAAATGGAAAACGGAGTAGTAAAATGGTTTAATGCTGAAAAAGGCTATGGTTTTATCCAATTGGAAGAAGGAAATGATGTATTCGTCCATTATTCAGCAATCCAAGAAGAAGGCTTCAAATCATTAGAAGAAGGACAAGAAGTTACTTTTGAAATTGTTGAAGGTGAACGTGGTCCACAAGCAGCAAATGTTGTAAAAAAATAAACAAAACACATAGAAGTAAAGCAGTGATCAATAATTGATCACTGTTTTTTTATTTCCTAAAACGCAAAAGTCATACAGTAGACCTGTTTATTGTCAAGATAAATAGGTATTTGTTCATAGTTATTTCACAAATTTTTTATACTTAAAAGTTTGTAAAGTCCTAATGTATATCGATACAAGCGTAATTGAACAAACTGTGAATCGTTGCCGTTTTCGCTAATTTCTATTTCTACTTTGTGTATGATGGAAATAGGAGTAAACGATAACAGGATGGGAGGATAAAATAGATGAAACAAAGTGGCAAAACCAGCACGAATCATGAGAAAGGGCCGGATTTAAAAGGAACATTAATATCGGTTGGAGTCTTAGGTTTAATTATTATTATTAGTTGGGCTGTCGTATTTGCAATTTTCCTATCGAGATAAGAAAGGTGATTAAAAAGGAGTGAGAAAAAATGCATTTTCACAAGTTCGAAAAAATATGGCTTACATTTGGTATTGGAGCATTAATACTATTTTTGATTATTCTCGGTTACGGCGCTTTTTATCTTGGTACCCATCCTCAAAGCCATGGTGTAACAGTTGATCCTCAAAATGTAGAGGCCCATGAAGCATTTAAACCGGAAAATTTAGGGCTTACAAAGGTAGACGATGACCGATATATCGTTAATGTTATCGCGAGTGCATTTCATTATGATTTTGGTGTCGATAAAGAAGGAAATGCTATAAATCAGATTGACATTCCCAAGGGAGCGACTGTTCTATTTCAAGTGGTAACCACAGATGTTATTCATGGTTTTAATATTGCTGGTACAAACGTAAATATGATGGTCGAGCCAGGTTATATAAGCAGTATGGAGGTTGAGATGAACCAAGCCGGTGAATTTACAGTACTGTGTAATGAGTATTGTGGTATTGGTCACCATATGATGTATACAACCGTGGAGGTGTTTGAATAATGGCGCTTCAAAATATAGTATTGCCTAATGGAAATTCAAGACAGCTTCTTGCAATACCAAAACAAGAAGCAAAACTTTATATGTCTTTTATGTATGTAGCTTTTATATCTTTATTTATTGGTGGATTAATGGGCTTATTACAAGTATTAGTAAGGTCAGGAAATTTCACACTTCCATTTGGCATTGGTTACTATCAAATTCTGACTGTACATGGTGTTATCCTTGCACTTGTACTAACAACATTTTTTATTATCGGATTTCAGTTTGCTTTAATGAGTAAAACGGTTGGTATGTCTGTTAGACAACGTAAAGTATCATGGCTTTCCTTCTGGATTATGACCGCTGGTACTATAATTACAGCTATAACGATATTGTTAGGTAAAGCGAGTGTGCTTTATACCTTTTATGCACCATTAAAGGCTCATCCTGCTTTTTATATCGGTTTAGCTTTAGTCATTGTTGGTACTTGGGTCGCTGCGTTTGTAAATTGGCGACAACTCTATTTATGGAAGAAAAAAAATCCAGATGAAAAATCACCATTATTAGCATTTATGGTAACCATTAATATGATTATGTGGTTTATCGCTTCACTAGGTGTTGCATCTGCGGTACTGGTTCAATTTATACCTTGGTCTCTTGGTTATGCGGAAACGATTAATGTTCTTGTTAGTCGAACACTGTTCTGGTATTTCGGTCACCCGTTAGTTTACTTTTGGCTATTGCCTGCTTATATGGCATGGTACGCGATAATCCCTCAAATTATTGGAGGTAAGCTTTTTAGTGATTCATTAGCAAGATTATCGTTTGTATTGTTTCTATTCTTTTCCATTCCTGTTGGGTTTCATCATCAGCTAACAGAACCAGGAATTGATCCAACCTGGAAATTTATTCAAGTAGTTTTAACCTTTATGGTTATTATTCCTAGTTTAATGACGGCATTCTCATTATTTGCTGTATTTGAAATCACGGGGAGACGTAAAGGTTTTAGTGGATTATTCGGCTGGTTTAAACATTTACCATGGAAGGATGTTCGGTTTTTTGCTCCATTTGTAGGTATGCTGGCATTTATTCCAGGAGGTGCAGGTGGAATTATAAACGCATCCCACCAAATGAACTCAGTTGTTCATAACACTATTTGGGTAACAGGACATTTTCATCTTACTGTAGCAACAACTGTCATTCTAACATTTTTCGGAATTACGTATTGGCTTATCCCCCATTTAACAGGCAGAAAGCTTACAAAATCTGTTAACAATTTAGGTATTATTCAAACAATAGTTTGGGGGGGCGGGATGATAATAATGTCAGGTTCAATGCATATTCAAGGTCTGTTAGGTGGTCCTAGACGCTCTGCATTTTCCGATTATGGCGGTACAGAACAGGCAGCGTCATGGGGTGCATATCAAATGGCACAAGCAATCGGAGGCACCATTCTTTTTGTCGGGATTATTCTCATGGTATATATCTTTATCAAGCTAACCTTTTTTTCACCTAAGGGTGAAGAAGAATTCCCGGTTGCTGAGGAGGAAGAACATGCCGAGCCGACACCGAAATGGATGGAAAACTGGAAGCTTTGGATCGCGATTACGATTGCTTTAATTTTATTCGCTTACACTATTCCATTTATAGATATTATCCAAAATTCACCGCCTGGATCAGTGCCGTTCGATTGGCCGATTGGCAATTCTTAAAAATAAATGGAAGGATCAGCAATATTGACTGAACCTTCCATTTATTTTTATGTTTTATTTTTCACCAAAATATTGGTAGTAATTCGTTTGTATAAAACCGTTGAATAACTTTCTTTTTTTTGTTGCCTGTACACCGTAATATTTTTCAAAAGCTTCAAAAGCAGTAATGATATATACACTCCAAGACGGATGATTTTTCATTACATTCCCTAAATCTCGATACATCTCTCCTACATGATCTTGATCCCCAATACGCTGACCATATGGTGGATTGCTAACAATATATCCATTTTCCTGGCGTAATGTTAAATCACTCACTTGCATCTGCTTCCAAGTAATCAAATCACCTAGCCCTGCTTCAATTGCATTATCGTTCGCAATTTGAATCATTTTATGATCGATATCAGATCCCGTAATCATTAGCTCCTGATCATAGTTTGCTTTATCTTCTGCTTCTTCAAAGGCATCATCCCACAGCTTTCTCCTGACAAGTGTCCAATCCTCTGAAGCAAATTCCCTATTAAATCCAGGTGCAATATTTTGTCCAATTAATGCTGCCTCAATTGCAATTGTTCCCGAACCACAGAATGGGTCGATTATAGGGTATTCCGGTTTCCAATTTGTCAGCATAATCAGTGCAGCGGCTAAAGTTTCTTTTAATGGCGCTTCACCTTGTCCGACACGATATCCCCGTTTATGAAGCCCCGTACCTGATGTATCAATTGTCAGTGTTGCAATATCCTTTAATAACGCCACTTCTGTTTTATAAAGTGCTCCTGTTTCAGGCATCTTGGCAGCCAGACCGTATTTCAGTTTTAATCTTTCAGCAATGGCTTTTTTTACAATTGCTTGACAGTCAGATACACTGAATAAGGTTGATTTAACAGATTTGCCAGAGACCGGAAATTGTCCGTCCTCCGCGATATAATATTCCCATGGCAATGCCTTTGTTGCTTCAAAGAGTTCATCAAATGTTGTTGCCTTGAATTGACCAACAATTAATTTAATCCGATCTGCACTGCGAAGCCATAAATTACAGCGCGGTATAGCTGAAAGTGGTGCTTCAAATATAACTTTGCCGTTTTCAACTGTTACTTCATATCCTAATTGTTTTACTTCATGTGCAACTACTGATTCTAAACCCATTGCCGCGGTAGCAATTAATGTTACTTTTTGCATCCAACTATTCCCTTCAATTTTAAGTTAGTACTAGTTTACCATAGAACATAAAAATTAAAAAAACCTTTCCTGTACCGTTGTCGGCAAAGAAAGGTTTCGATTCGTATTCAGACCATTAAATGCTCGATAAGCCATGTTCTGTACCATTGTACTGCAAACGGTGGTCAACCTCGTACTCCGGCTGTAATCATCTATCTACAAGTTTAGACTTGTCCCTTTTTCGGTTGAATTCCCTACTAAAGGATGCCCCTACCATTATTTGGGTTGCTCACTCGTGGGGTTTACCTCGTTCCACCTGAAATGTTTCCATCCAGCTACGTCACTGTGGCACTTTCAAGAATAATTCCATATCACCTTTGACTTAGGAATGTCTTCTGCCGTTAGCAATTAGCTACCTTGACTTATGAATTCATCAAGCACGAACACTACAGACATCTCAGTCTGTGTGAGCATGGACTTTCCTCTGCATTTACACGCAGCGATTACATGAGCATTTAATTACCGTACTTATAACCATAACATATTAGCAAATATTTTTCAACTACTGAATCACATTATCAAACACATTGTTAATCACGATAACAAGTTATTCACTTGACTCAACGAATTTTTTTCCGAAAACTGCTTTTTCTAAATTGGACAGACGCTTTAATACGTCATAATTCACTTGACTAGTAGGTTGTGGCGTTCTTGATCTTGTTTGTTCTGTAGAATTTTTTCTCAACTTTTCGTTTTCGGCTTGCAATCGATCAATTTCCTGTTTAAATAAATCATAATCTTGTATGATAATATCTAAAAATTCATCAACCTCTTCTTGATTATATCCTCGCATTGCTGTTTTAAAATCCTTTTCCAAAATATCTTTTCCACTAAGCTGAACTCGATTTATACTCATTTCATCACCTCATGATCTTCATCTATACTATTTTTAATAGAATTATTCAGGTTCAATTATAAATGTATGAATCAAAAGAAGCATTATTACCAAATTATACTTTTATTATACCATAAAAAAGGAAACTGAATATCAGTCTCCTTTATTTTACGTAAATAAGGAAAAAGTAACTACCTATAAAGGGGAGATATTACTCTTTAGTTTTTCAATAAGTCTTCTGTTTCAAATGAAAAAGGCAGTAATTCTTCCATTGTAAATGATTTTATTTCCTTTTTTAGATTAGTTAAATGGATAGGCATTGACTTCTCAAAGAACTCGCTCATTACTTGGCGACAGGACCCGCAAGGTGGCACAGGTCTTTCGGTATCTGCTGCCACAGCTAGCTCTTGAAACTCTGTTTCCCCTTCTGAGATAGCTTTAAATATTGCGACTCGCTCTGCACAGCATGCAACAGGGTATGCTGCGTTTTCAATGTTACAACCAGTATATACTTTGCCTGATTTCGTGAGCAGCGCCGCTCCTACTGGAAATTTAGAATACGGAACATATGCTCTTTCTCTTATTTTGATTGCATCTTCAATTAGTTTATTCACTGACATTTCACTCATCCTTTAGCTATAGTGCAAGTTATTATAGGAGAAATTAGAATAATTGTAAAGTTATTTCTAAGGAAATTATGATATATCTTCCAACAACAAATCAAACACATACAAAATGGATGTATATAATTCCATATATCGTTTCCTGCGCACATCAATATAGTAGCTATGCATTAATAAAAGCTCCATATTTTCCCTTGTTGATGCTACTTGATGAGGGTGCACCTTTGCTTCTCTATTTTTAACTACTTTTAAAGCTGTAGTTTCCCATTCGTCCAATAAAGTATAAATTGGCAACGTTTCTTCTCTGACTTTCAAAAAAAACGTCTTATCTCTACTGTTTTCTGGGGGAGCATTTTGCTCAAATTTAATTTTCAACAGGTTAAGGTGACTTTTCAGACTTTCTGTTTGTTTTTTTAATTCCATAATGCATTTCCGCCTTTAATTTGTTTATAACTGTATACCCTACTTTATCATTTTTATATCTAGAAGGCACCTATTTCGTATTAGGCTCTCATTTTTTCAATGGACGATTTTGTAAAATCAATCTGATGAATTTCATTTTGAAAATGCAACCATACTTCACGGTCTACATGAACTTTCAGTTTTTGATCGATAAAAAGCAACTGATCCTCCATTTGCTGTAATGTATGATGTGCCTCGCTTTTGCTAATGCCTGTTTGCGCTTTTAAAGGATAAGTCATATTATCACCCTTATATTTTTATTTGTTATAAGCTATATTCCCCATTAATCATCTACTCCCCTTCCTCTTCGACAAAACTAGAAGCAATCTTACAAAACTAGTGAAAAGGGTTATTTTTTCACTGAAATGAGACAGACTAGAAACAAAGGGGGTGATATCGTTGAAACAAGCTAAGAACGCACGTAAAAATGCAGCTGGTCGTGAAGAAAAATCGTTGAAAACTGGTGACAAAAAATTAAATGGTCCAAACCGCCCATCTACTTAAATAAATAACTATTTAATAGGAAAGGATTTGTGTTAATAAATTACACAAATCCTTTTACATGATTACCATTACCTAATATTATTAGGATAACTTTGTTACTACTCCCTGTAATCTATGTTTACAGTACAATTACATTTCTGTTTAACAACCGTTATAAACTTGAATCAATTGTGAAATTATGTACAATAAAGTATGGGAAGGTGTCAAATGAACAATCGTTAAATTGTCAATAAAGTGAGCAGTTTTAATGTGTTATATCATGGTATAATAAAGTACTAACTACAAAAACTTTTGTGTTCTATACAATTAGAATACATTATTCTTTGTGGTTTAAAGTTATCATTTACCTCTTTTTCTGATATTATACTTTCATATGCTGGGAGGGAATATCTTTTGAACTATCCAAATGGGCAAAAAAAAATGATGCCAGTCAGGATAAAACAAAATAAAAATACATTTAGCAACCGAGGGATGTCCTTGGAAGAGGATATTAATATTACGAATAAATTTTATCTTGATACGGGTAAAGCAGTCATTCATAAAAAACCGACACCTGTCCAAATTGTAAATGTAAATTATCCAAAACGAAGTGCAGCTGTAATCACAGAGGCATATTTTAAGCAAGCTTCTACTACAGATTATAATGGTATTTATCGAGGTAAATATATCGACTTTGAAGCAAAGGAAACGAAAAATAAAACGCTTTTTCCTTTAGCGAACATACATGAACATCAAATCGAACATATGAAAGCAATTATTAATCAAGGCGGAATTTGTTTTATTATTATTCGGTTTGCGACCTATGATGAAGCATATTTTTTAGAGGCAAAGAAACTTTTCCAGTTTTGGAACGACAAATTAAATAATGGGAAGAAATCCATTTCATATGAGAAAATTCAACAGGAAAGCTATTCAATCCCATTTCACTTTCAAAAGCGTATTGATTATTTATCCATTATAGATAAGCTTTATTTTTAGAGACGGAGGTATAGAACGATGGCAGAAAACAGCCAGAGTCGATCAGCAAGAAGAAAACAAAAGAAAACAAAAAAGAAACCCATTTGGAAGAAAATAGTATTCTCCATTCTACTGATATTTTTAATACTCGGAGTCAGTGGTGCAGGTTTAGCTGCATACTGGATTGCAACAGCTCCAGATTTGGACCCAGCAAAATTAGAGGATACCTTCTCTTCTACTGTTTATGACAAGTATGGAGAAGAATTCGCAAGTCTAAGCGGAGATGAAAAAAGAACAAAAATATCGTATGAGGATTTACCCCAAGAATTAATAGATGCGGTTACCGCTACGGAGGATGCAAGGTTCTTTGAACACTCGGGTATTGATTTACGAAGACTTGGTGGAGCAGTATTAGCGAATATTTCCGACGGATTTGGCTCCCAAGGTGCTAGTACCATTACACATCAGGTTGTTGAGAAATCATTCTTGCCACCTGACAAGAAAATAAGTTTAAAGGTACAGGAACAGTGGCTGGCATTACAGTTGGAAAGACAATATTCTAAAGAAGAAATTTTAGAGTTCTACCTAAATAAAGTCTTTTACGGTAATCGAGCATATGGCGTAGCGCAAGCAGCTAAAAATTATTTCGGCAAAACAGATTTACATGACTTAACCTTGCCTGAAATAGCAATACTTGCAGGGTTGCCACAGCGCCCAACTGCATATAATCCTTTTGAGAATCCGGAATTAACGGAAAAGCGAATGAATACGGTGCTGACATTAATGGTTAGACATGGGAAAATTACACAAGAAGAAGCCGATGAAGCCAGAAACGTAGACATCCCTTCCCTGCTTGTTGAATCTCGCCCAGATCCAACACCGTATGAAGCATTCCTTCAACAGGTTGATAAAGAGGTTAGAGAGAAAGTCGGCGATGCAGACATCTATTCAGATGGCTTGAAGGTTTATACAACTATTGATCCAAAAGCACAGGAATACGTAGAATTTTTACTTAATGACAGTGAAGAAAATCCAATTACCTATTCTGACGACAATATGCAAGCGGCTATGGCTGTATTGGATACAAAAAGCGGTGCGATTCAAGCGATTGGCGGAAGCAGAAATAACGAGGGTGGATGGAATTACGCCATTCGCGGAGGGAGTCAGCTTGGTTCAACAGCCAAACCGATAATGTCTTTTGGTCCGGCAATTGAATACAATAAGCTCTCCACCTATCACCAGGTTAATGATGATGCACCGTATGAAATACCAGGATCTTCTCCGGTCCGAAACTGGAATCGAAGCCATGCAGGTTGGATAACAATGCGGCACGCCCTGAACCAATCCTTAAATGTGCCGACTTTGAAAATATTAGATGAAGTTGGAGTAGACAAGGCGCAAGGATTTGCTGAAGGCCTGGGAATCAAGTTCCATAATGACCAAATGGCTGTTCGCGATGCTATAGGCGGGACTGAAACAAATGTTACACCACTTCAATTAGCTGGAGCATACCATGCATTTGGGAATCAAGGAATTTATACAGAGCCATATGCTGTAACAAGCGTTGAATTTCCAGACGGAAGAGTAGTTGATTTAACACCGGAATCAAATGCAGCAATGTCAGATTATACCGCGTACATGGTTACAGATATGTTAAAATCAGCTGTTACGAGTGGTACTGGTACAGCAGCAAGTGTACCTGGTGTACCTGTAGCTGGTAAAACTGGTACGACAAATGAAAATCGGGATTCTTGGTTTGCTGGTTACAGTACGAATTATACAATTGCAGCATGGACTGGCGGTTATACAGAAGATGGAAAACGAACATCGTTAACTGATACAAAAATTGCACAAGCATTGTTTAAAAACGCCATGCAGAAAATATCTGAAGGAATTGAAACACCTGATTTTGAAAAACCAGATTCTGTGGTAGAGGTCACGGTAGAGAAAGGTTCGAACCCACCTGCATTGCCAAGTGACTATACACCAAGCTCAGATAAAATTACCGAGCTATTTGTTAAAGGGACAGAACCAAAACAAACATCAGAGAAATTTGACCAATTAGATCCAGTTTCTGGATTAAATGCAGCCTATGATGAGGAATCGAACTCCATTCAAATTGAGTGGAATTATAATTCTGATGAGGACATTAGCTTTGAAGTAAGTGCAAGTGTAGACGGCGGTCAAATGCAAAAACTATCCTCTACGGAAGATATGTCAATGGAAATTAGTGAAGTGGAACCAGGGGCTGTTTATGAAATACAGGTTGTTGCTATTAGCGGATCCATGAAAAGTGATCCAAGTACCACTTCTGTAACAGTTTCAGGTGAAGATGAGGAAGAAAATGAAGAGGAAGATATTCCAGCGGTTAGCGGCTTAACGGCAGAATATATTGCCGCATCTTCTATCATTGATGTAAATTGGAATTATGATGGACCAGATGCATCCTTTGAAGTATCTGTAAATGGCCAAACACAAACTGTTCAATCAAATGGTATTGAAATCAGTGGTGCAGCACCAGGCGAAACCTATACAATTAATGTTACCCCAATTGGGGCTAATAATTCCCGTGGTGATTCTCAAAGTACTACTGTTGAAGTACCTGCGAATGAAGAAGCTAATGAAAATCCAGAAGAAAACGAAGGCGGTGAACCTGAAGAGGAAGAAACCGAAGAAGAGACTGAACTAGATGAAGATCAAGGAGAAGACCAAGGTCAAGAACAAGAGCAAGAAGAAGGAGAAAACCAGGGCGATGACCAAGGACAAGGTCAAGGAGAAGACCAAGGACAAGGTCAAGGTCAAGAAGAAGCCGAAGAGTAATAACGATGACGAGAAAAAGAGGTAAACTAATAAAGTTTACCTCTTTTTTGCTTTATTTAAAGCAATTTGTTCATTTGGATGGACTTTTTTCTATAATTTATATCATCGTCTTTTTCATGCGTTTTTGACCTTCTCTGCAAAGCTCAAGTAATGGACATTCCGGGCAATTGGGATTTCTGGCTTTACAGTGGTATCTTCCGAAGAAAATCATGCGATGATGTGTTACACTCCATTCATCACGTGGCACCTTACGCATTAGTGTTTCTTCTACTTGAATCACAGAGTCCTTCCATCTGCAAATGCCTAATCTTTTGGAAACACGCTCTACATGTGTATCTACAGCAATTGCCGGCTCATTAAATGCAATGGAAGCAACTACATTTGCCGTTTTCCTCCCTACACCCGCTAGCTTTACTAATTCATCTTTTGTGCGCGGTACTTCACCATTATATTCTTCAATCAAAACCTGACAAAGTTTTTTAATATTTTTGGCCTTGGTTCGATACAGACCAATTGACTTTATATCTTGTTCAAGCTCTTCCAATGTGACATTAACATAATCCTCGGGTTTTTTATACTTTTTAAAAAGGTCTGCTGTTACTTTATTTACAAGTTTATCAGTGCATTGTGCGGACAATAAAACGGCAATAACAAGTTCAAATGGGTTGGAGTGAATAAGCTCCCCTTCTGCATTTGGGAACATCTCCTCCATTACATCGAGGCAATATCTTATTTGTTTTTTTGTTAACATTGTCTCAATCTTCCTCCTCTAGCCAATTGTAATAGAATGATGTATCACGCTTTGGAATATTTTCTTGATTGGAAGTTGTTTGGGTTGTATGAAATTTTTTGCTCGCGTTACGGGCTTGATCAACAGAATGAATCCCCTTCTTTTTCCATTCGCGAAGTATCCTGTCGATGTACTTGAAATTAAGCTTACCCATTAAAACTGATTCACGTAAACCAGCTTTGATTAAGGCTGGCGCTATTTCATCTTCATCAATCCACGCATTAATTGTTTCTATCTCAAACGGAGATAATGGTCTGCCGAATTCTTGTTCAAATACCACAAATATTGTGCCAATCGTTTGCTCTTCATGTTTTTCCTCTTGTAAAAATAATTTTTCCCATAGTGGGTCTAGTGAATAAGCTTCACTCAACTGTTTCATTTCATTTTCTTTTTTTTCAATACCAAGAACATTTTTTTGAACTAATTTTCGCAATAGGTTTGCACATTCTTGTTCATCCATTGTTACATTTAGTGAAAGCTCATATGGAGTAGGAAAATCATTTCTGTTTTGAAGAAAACGGAGTAATTGAAGAACTAACATTACTTCCTTTTCATTTAATCCTAACTGCTTATATTTAGAGAGCAATTCAATTGGTATTTGTAATTGGTTGAGTAAAATCTGTTGAAAGGAAAATTTATTTGCCATGTTTGTTTGCACCTCTCTTCCAGTATAGCATGAAAGATATATTCTAACATAAAGTGAAACTTCATCCATCAGGAATCCTCACTGAATGTTAGCATAAACATCCCAAAAGGCCATGAATAGATTCAGATTTTTGTGGCTGTTTATCTCATATTTCACTTTCAAAAATGACGATTAAAGGATGGCTTATATTTATAACAGCACGTCAGTGCATACGAAATTAAAATCCCTTGCTTGTAATTCGCAAGGGATTTTAAGATTAGCTTATTAAGGATATAATCGATTAAGCAATCTTGGGAATGGTATCGTTTCTCTTACATGCTCCACCCCAGACAACCAAGCAACCGTTCGTTCAAGCCCTAAACCAAATCCGGAATGTGGCACACTTCCGTACTTGCATAATTCTAAGTACCACTCATATGCTGGGCCTGTCAGTCCATGCTCTTCATACTTTTCTTGCATTAATGCTAAGTCATCAATACGCTGTGAACCACCAATGATTTCACCGTAGCCTTCTGGAGCGATTAAGTCTGCACAAAGCACCACATCCGAGCGTTCTGGATGAGGTTTCATATAAAATGCTTTAATTTCTGCTGGATAGTTCGTAATGAACACAGGCTTATCAAAGCTTTCAGCAATTGCTGTTTCATGCGGAGCTCCAAAGTCTTCTCCCCACTCGATATCATCAAACCCTTTTTCTTTTAACAATTCAATTGCTTCATCATACGTAATTCGCGGGAATGGCGCTTTAATATTTTCAAGTTTGGTTGTATCTCGTTCAAGAACTTCAAGTTCAAGCTTACAGTTTTTCAGTACGGATTGAGCGATATAGCTGACGTAATTTTCTTGAATGACTAAGCTTTCTTCATGATCGACAAAAGCCATTTCTGGTTCAATCATCCAGAACTCGATTAGATGTCTTCGTGTTTTTGATTTTTCTGCACGGAAAGTTGGTCCGAATGAAAATACTTTACCAAATGCCATTGCTGCTGCTTCCATATACAGTTGTCCACTTTGTGACAAGTATGCTTCCTCATCGAAATATTTCGTGTGGAATAATTCAGTTGTTCCCTCTGCTGAAGACCCTGTAAGAATTGGTGGATCAATTTTTACAAAATCATTTTCATTGAAGAATTGATATGTTGAGCGAATAATTTCATTACGTATTTTCATAACAGCATGTTGTTTCTTTGAACGTAACCATAAGTGACGATGATCCATCAAGAACTCCGTTCCGTGTTCTTTAGGTGTAATTGGATAGTCAACTGCTTCCTGAATTATTTTAATATTACTAACTTGTAGCTCGTAGCCGATAGGAGATCTTGTATCTTCAACAATTTTACCGGTAATATATATACTTGTTTCCTGGGTAAGGCTTTTTGCGAGTTGAAACGTTTCTTCAGATACGTCATTTTTTACGACGACACCTTGAATAAATCCTGTTCCGTCACGTAATTGCAAAAAGGCAATTTTCCCGCTGGATCGTTTATTTGTAAGCCATGCACCAATTGTTACTTCTTGGTCTTTATGCTTGGCAACTTGTGAAATAGTTGTTTTCATATTTATATTTCCTCCAAATACTTTAGTTTAAATGATTTTCATATTGCTCGAATTGCACTAATTAAACATTCTTTGAAAGCGATACGTGTGAACAGAAGAACCATCATAAATGGATTTATAATCCAGTACATAATCATTATTCATGTCATTATAGGCAATTTCCCATAGTGCTTCGTTTTCTTCTAATGCAGGTGTAACTTTGATAAGCTTGCAGTTATTGCATTCTGATTCCCATCTGCTGACGATTTCTTCCTCTGTCAATATTTCAGATTTGTCAATTGTTGTCAAGCTTTTTTCTTTTCCTTCAAGTGGGTAAAAAATAAGCTTTTCTTCACCCTCACCATTTTTTCCAAATAAAACATGGTAAGCCTTCGAACCGTTATATTGTTCAATTTTATCAATTTCTGTAATGGATGTCTGACTAAGTATTTGTTTACTTGTTTCATCGAATCCTGCAGTTTTGCTATTATATAAATTATTATAAAGCACGATACCGTAAATACCTAATGCGATAAGAATTATAAGTATGGGCAATGAGGTCCATAGAAGCCATTTCGATTTGTTCATTTTCATCATCCAGTAATTACCCTATCCATTACGTGGTTTGCAACTGCATTTTCCGAACAATCAGCAATAGCATCCAATAAACTTACTGTATATTGATTCATCAACATTCCTCCAACAATTGTGTATCTTTTTTATCAATTTTTACTATACATAGCTCAAGTAAGAATGTAAACAATAATAGCAACGTCGAATTATAAAGCACAACTACAATAATCCAGTAGTCACAGTTTCTTGCTTTAATTTGTTAATTTGACAAAAAACCTAACCCATATCACATCTTAGCTGACTACTGATGCAAAAAACATCAGTAGTTTTTTTTGCCAGTAATTTATAAATGGGATTTGCTTAATTTTAAAACCATTCTTCTGCCTTTTGAAGCAATTTTTGGGTGGAATCAAACAAGATTGGCACATCTGGTATTGAGTCTGTGAAATATTTGCCATAACGTGTTTTAATAATACGTGCATCGCAAATAAAAACAATTCCCCTGTCACTCGAAGAACGAATAAGTCTGCCAAACCCTTGTTTAAATTTAATAACAGCATTTGGCAATGATAAATCCATAAATGGATTTTTACCATTTTCTTTTATCAGATTTGATTTTGCTTCAAAAACTGGATGGTTTGGTGGCTGGAATGGGAGTCTGACAATCATCAGACTAGACAAATCATCACCTGGAATATCAACGCCCTCCCAAAATGAACTTGTTCCAAGCAAAATAGCATGATCAAACGTCTGAAAATTTTTCTTTAGCCTTGACCTGCTGCCACTTGTTATACCTTGACCAATTAAAACATATTTACCTGTATCAATTGTTTCTTTTAAAAGTGTATAGGATTTCCTCAGCATATCGTAGGATGTAAATAAGACAAGCATTCTTCCCTCAGTGATTTCAGCCAGTGATAAAATTGCTTCACATGTAGCGTAAATAAAATCATCCATGTTTCCATATTTAATATCCGGAAAATCATTCGGAACAAGTAACTGAACTTGATTTTTATACGAAAATGGGGACTCTATTTTTTTGGTTATTAATCGATCTGGAATTAACCCCAGTCTTTTTTGAATATAATCAAATGAGCTTTTCATTGTCAATGTAGCGCTTGTCATGATAACGCTTTTCTTGCTTTGGAAAAAATCATTTGCCAGTAATTTCGAAACTTCTGCTGGTTCTCTATATAAATAAACTGCATTTTTCGTTCCTTTAGTATCGATTTCAATCCATTTAACATATGGTACGTTTCCCTCAATATAGAAAAATTGTTCCATTCGATCAATAAAATCCTGAAGTGTAGTTGTAATCCCATCTAATTCTTCTTTATCATATTTATCGATTAAGTCATTTTTCGTTAAATGCTGTTCCATAAGTGCAAGTATGTGAATAAGATCTCTCATAAAGAATGTTAATCTTGTTACCATCTCCAGTATGCCATCCCATGTTTTCCCTGCTTCTTTTTCTTCATCCAACCGATACTGAAGCCTGCCGATATCACTTAACGATTTACTGATTTTATGTTGAGACATAACGAATTGATACAAGCTATGAAACAAATCATCAATTTCGTATTTAGCCTGCTCAAATAAGCGATCCCATTTTTCCAAAGGCACGTCCGCATCTGTTAAGGAAAAGTTAGTTACAAACTTGCTCAACAATTTGCCATCATGTATGCGACCAATATGGTTAAAGATGAATTGCATATTGATATAGTCAAGCTTCATGCCATAATGATGTGCTGCGGTCTCCTCAAAATGATGTGCTTCATCAATAATTACCTTTTCGTAAGCTGGCAGAAATTGATAATCATTAAACATATCTGTACATAGTAATGCATGATTTGTTATTACAATGTCGGCTTTTTGCGCCTTTCTACGCGCTTTCTGATAATAAGACTTGGAGAACCATGGCGAGAATGGATCGACCATTCCTTCAGCATCCGTGGATATTTTATGATAGAAAAAATATCCGCTGAAAGGAAGCTGTATTTCGTCAATATCTCCAGTATCTGTTTCGGTTAACCAAATCAGCAGCATTGCTTTTGTTAGAGCAATATCATAGTTGTCGTTTGAACTATCATTTAACTCATAGGCAAATTTTTCTAAGCTAATATAGTGACTCTTCCCTTTTAGAAGTGCCACTTTAAAGGGAAAAGTTGTTAGCTTCCTTAATGCGGGAATTTCCTCTTCCAGCAATTGACTTTGCAATTGAGTAGTATATGTACTAATAATTAACCTTTGATCTGATTTTACCGCTTCATAAACAGCAGGTATTAAGTATGCTAATGACTTACCTGTTCCGGTTTCAGCTTCAATCAATGCATGAGAGTTCGATTGAAAGGAGTCATAGATTAATTCAGACATTTCACGCTGGCCTGTTCTTTTTTCATAACTCTTCATTTGCTTCTCCATGGAACCATTTGCCTCATAGATTGCATCAAGATATTCGCCATAAGATTGTTTCAAAAAAGGAGGTGTGGCCGATTTCGTTTCTGTTGCCTCTTTAAATGCCAACCCCTGATAAACCGTTATTTCACTTGGTGAAGCAGCTGCAAATGCTAGTTCATCCGATTGATTTGTCAAAATTTCATGGAGGTCTGAAATAAATAGTCTCTCCAATTTCAGCAATTGGGCAATTGTTTCATACGGCAAACTATTTAATTTGTCCATTAGTTTTAAAAATAACTTAGCTGTTACATATGCATCAGATAATGCACGATGCGGATCATCATGATGAATATCCAAATATTCCGCTAACTGGCCTAGTTTATAACTAGGTGCCTGTGGAAATAATATCCGTGAGAGCTCTACGGTATCTAAAACTGGATTTACTAACCTATCTCTGCCATTTGCAGCAAGTTCTGTATTCAAAAAACCAAGATCAAATTTCACATTATGGGCGATTAAATAACTATCTTTAAATATCTCAACAATTTTATCAGCTTTTTCATTAAATAACGGTGCATCTTCTACATCTTGATCAGAAATTCCGGTTAAATTTGAAATAAATGGTGGAATTGGTATCTTTGGATTAAATAAGGTTGTACGGGTATCCGTTATTTTATTATTTTCAATAACTACGATACCAACTTCAATTATTTTATCACTTTTCAATGGAGAATGTCCCGTTGTTTCCAGGTCAACTACTACAAATTTATTCACCTGATCCACCTTACTTTCTAAGTCCGGTTTATCTAAATGTTATTTTTTGCATTTGATTTCTACAGACCTTTTGATTAGTAATAGTAAAACTCTTATCCATTTGTACGATAAGAGTTAGTTAACATTGTGAAAAGCCTACGTAATCCTGCTTCGGAATAACGTGTCCCATAATAATGATAGCAGGAATTCTACCTACGTCAACTCCGAACATGTTGGCCATATGGAGGTTTCGGCATTTGTTTATTCATCAAACCACTCAATTTCGGCAGAATATAGTGAAATTGATTTTCCTTGCTTCGATTCCGTGCAAAGTGCACCATCATCAGAAATCCCAAGAAATGGCGCTCTCCAAATATCTTTAAACGTTTTGATTACAATATCTTTCCCCATTTTAAAGCCGTAGCTTTCCCATTTCTTTTTAATTGGCAAAAATCCTTGTTCAATATAATTATCGAATGATTTTTCAAAAGCAACTAACAGCTCCTGTATAATGTTTTTAATAGAAAATTCGTTGTCAGTTTCAATTCGTAGTGAAGTGGCTTTGGATTGAATATCCTGATGCAAATCATCTTTCGTTTGATTTACGTTTAAACCGATTCCAATCAAAATATATTGTATTTGATCTTGTTCAGCCTGCATTTCCGTTAAAATTCCTGCTGTCTTTTTTTCGTTGATTAGAATATCATTGGGCCATTTGATTGATGGATTAATGGAATCATATTGGTCCAGTACCTCCGCTAAAACAGTAGCAGTTAAAAGCGTCAGCTGTGCTGCGTGAGTAGGAGGTATTTTTGGTCTTAGAATGAGACTTAGCCACATTCCTTTCCCCTTCGCCGAATGCCAGTCCCGGTTCATTCTTCCTCTTCCGCCTGTTTGTTCATCCGCAACAATTATCGTACCATGTGGTGCACCATCCCGAGCAGATTGATGCCCAATTGCTTGTGTAGAATCAACTGAAGGATGATGTATAATTGTCTTTCCTATCCACTCTGTTTCAAGTCCCCATTTTAATGTATTGCTGCTTATTTTATCAGGAAATTTAGTTATACGATAACCAATTCTTGGTTTAGCTTCTATTTGGTAACCGTCTTTTTCTAGTTCTTTCATTTGCTTCCAAACAGCATTTCTAGAAATGCCGATTGCTTCAGATAGAGCCTGTCCAGAAATATAGGCATCTCCATTTTCTGCTAGAAGCTGAATCAATCGATCCCGGGTGGATTCCATTTTATCCATTCCTTTATCTCTTTTTTATTATTACTTAATTCACCGCATACAACTTTAAATTCAATACAGTTAAGATGTTCTTGCAGCCAGCGGCCTCTCTTCTTCTCGGGGAACATACCCATTAAATCATATCCATTAATTATTAGTTCTTCCTTTGAACGAATGGAAAGCTGCTGTTCAATTGCTTTCATCTCCTTCAAACTTACGGTTGTATGTAATAAATTTTCGCTAATTCGTATGAACCCCTCATAAAAAGCAGGTGTTAATTGATAAACTAGCCATCGATCCAAACCATGCTTTTTGAAATAGGAATAAGCCTTCACTAATCGCAAAGCCTCTTGTTTTGTTCTGTTCGAGCATTTCCATTCTTTGATCCACTGAATAACCTCTATATCTGGATTAACAAGGTGGAATAGCGCAATAACTTCGGCAAAGGATTGTAATGGTCTTATCGATGCTGATAATGCTGACAGCATATGAGGGTAGTCGCAAAATACTGGTAAATATCTTTCGATTTGTAAATTCTTCACATAGGTTAATGCTCTGTTAACATCTTTCCCCGCAAAAAGCTTTGTAAACTCATTTGCAACACGTTCAATTGCTAGTGTCTCAATTTCACTGCTTACATCCTTCATTTCTTGAAAAGTTATCGAATCAATCGTAAATCCAAGCTGACTCGAAAAACGAATTGCACGTATAATCCGAAGTGGATCTTCTGTAAATCGCTCATAACCATTTCCTACCGTGCGAATAATACGCTCCTTAATATCGTTGATTCCCTCAAATAAATCAATGATATTTCCATTTAAATCCATCGCCAGTGCATTAATGGTGAAGTCTCTTCGTTCTAAATCTTTGTCAATGCTATCAATGAATTGAACGGAATCAGGATGCCGTTTATCGGAATAATCCCCATCAATACGGAATGTTGTTACTTCAAAGGAATCATTGTTATGGCGAACAATTACAGTTCCATGCTCGATTCCAACAGGAATAACCTTTGGAAAAATTTCTTGTACAAATACAGGGGAGGCCGAAGTTGCAATATCAATATCGCCAATCGGACGTTTCAATAAATAATCGCGCACACAGCCACCCACAAAGTAGGCTTTGTGATGATGATTTTCAATATGTTCGAGTATTGGCTTAGCTTGTAAAAATATTTCTGGAAGCAAGTTAATCACCGTTTTCTAAATTGGTTTTTAATACCGTATCATAAAGCTGCTGATACTGATTTACAATTTTTGCTGATGCAAACTTTTCATTCGCCTGAATTAAAGCGTTATTGGAAAGACGATGCATTAACTGATCATTGGATAGCACTTCAATCGCATAATTTGCCGCTGCATCAATATCGCCAAGTTCAACGGTATAACCTGTTCTATCATGCTCAATCACTTCAGGAATCCCGCCTATGTTCGTACCAATACACGGAACACCACATAACATCGCTTCAAGCAGAACAAGTCCAAAGCTTTCCTTTTCAGATAATAAAAGCATTAAGTCGGCAATGGATAATAATTCGCTTATGTTTGTTTGTTTTCCTAAAAAGCGAACATGCTCTTTTAAACCAAGAGAATCAACCAGCTGCACCATATCTCCATATTCCGGTCCGTCCCCGACAAGAATTAACGTACTTTTTATTTCATCTCGAATCTGCTGAAACGCATAGATAATATCTTGTACGCGTTTTACTTTACGGAAATTCGAGATATGGATGAGCACTTTCTCATCATTAGAAATACCGTATTGCTGCCTTAACACAGGTACATGTTGTCTATAATAATCCTCTTCATTTACAAAATTATAAATTGTCGTTATTTCCTTGTTTACGTCAAGCATTTGAGTTGTTTGCTTAACAAGACTTTTAGAAACAGCGGTCACAGCATCCGATTTTTCAATTCCATGTTTAATCACTTTTTTGAAGGTTTGATCGATACCGAGGACAGTAATATCCGTTCCATGGAGGGTTGTCACGATTTTTACATCATGATCTGCAATATCTCTAGCCATGATTGCGCAAATGGCATGTGGCATTGCATAGTGAACATGAAGAATATCAAGCTTTTGCTGGTCGATAACTTCAGCCATTTTTGCTGCAAGTGCTAAATCATATGGTGGGTATTGAAAAACCGGATAATGATTTAATTCCACTTCATGATAAAAGATTTTTGGGTGGATTTTTGTAAGCCGAAACGGAATGCTTGATGTAATAAAATGAATTTCATTACCTTGTTCAGCAAGCAGTTTACCAAGTTCTGTTGCAATTACTCCTGATCCGCCTACACTTGGATAGCATGTAATCCCTATTTTTTTCACATTTATCCTTCTTTCTATACCTGTACTTTTTTCTTATTTTACAATTAAAGAACAAAGGCACTCACCTATTTCAGGCTAATGCCTCTGTTTGTATATGGATAATGCAGTAAGAACCTTAACAACTGTAAAAACCTGGGTTTTGTTTACAGGATATTTTCCAATCCGTAAGCGAGCTCTTTCATGTCCATAACATGATTAACAGATAGTTTAATACCATCCATAAATGATTCTCGGTTTAAAGAGTCATGTTTGATGGATAGTGTCTGACCGGAACTCCCAAAAATCACTTCTTGGTGTGCAACAAGACCCGGCAAACGAACACTATGAACATGCATACCATCCATTTCAGCACCACGAGCCCCTCTTAGTGTTTCTTCTTCATGTGGATGCCCCTGCTTTTTATATTCTCTAGATTCCATGATTAATTCGGCTGTTTTCTTCGCAGTCCCAGAAGGTGCGTCCAATTTTCGGTCATGATGTTTTTCAATAATTTCAACATCGGAAAAATATTTAGCTGCTATTTGGGAAAATTTCATCATCAATACTGCACCAACAGCAAAATTGGGTGCAATAATGCAGCCTAATTTTTTGGATTCAGCAAGTTCGGAAAGCTCACTTAATTGCTCGTCTGTAAATCCAGTCGTTCCTACCACAGGGCGGATATTATTTTCCAATGCCGACTTCGTATGATCGTAACCAACCTCAGGAACAGTTAGATCAATAAAAACATCTGCTTTTACTGCTTCAAAACATTCCTTTGCATTTTCGTAAATCGGTACATCTAATGCTGGTAAATCAGCGATATCCTTAAGTGCTTTCCCTCCATTTTTTCGATCAATGCAAGCTACTAATTTAAAGTCTTCTTCCTCACTTACCATTTTCACTGCTTCTTGGCCCATTCTGCCTCTTGGTCCAGCTAAAATTATATTTATTGTCATCAAATTCTCTCTCCTTTAGTTCTGTTTGTCTTTTCGGGACCAACGATCTTTATCCCTTGTTTCAATTTTGCTTAGCGCCGTGTAGAATGATTTAGAAAGGTCGATATCAAGTGAATTTGCAAAACAGGCAAGAACAAATAAGATATCCCCAAGCTCTTCTTCAACTGTATATGCTTTCTCTGAAGACTTCTTAGGTTTTTCACCATAATAATGGTTTACTTCCCTTGCAAGCTCGCCGACTTCTTCTGTTAATCTTGCCATTTGTGACAATGGTGAAAAGTATCCTTCGTTGAATTGAGAAATATAAGCATCAACCCGTTGTTGTATTTCTTTTGTGTTATATGTAGGTGTATCGATGTTAATTCCCTTCTTCCTTTTTGTTCTTCTTTTATGTTAGCTAAAAGCTACTCATTTGACAAATTTTTTATTTGGGAAAATTAAATTGTTGTTAAATATTAAATTGACTATAATAAGAATAGGTTTAAAAGATGGATGAATGGGATATCTTTAACTGGAGGTTATATTAGATGCTAAAGGGATTGAAGATTAAAAATATATTTTTTATTTTATTAGGATCGGCCATTTTTTCATTCGGTATTGTACACTTTAATATGCAGAATAACCTTGGTGAAGGTGGATTTACTGGAATTACATTATTATTTTATTTTTTATGGGAATGGGATCCTGCAATCACAAATATTATATTAAATGTTCCTTTGTTTTTTATTGGCTGGAGATTCTTAGGTAAAAACACATTTATTTATACTATATTGGGAACCGTTGCCGTATCGGTTTTCCTTAGAATTTTTCAGACATATCAGTTCCATGTGGCATTAAAAAATGATATGACGCTGGTTGCATTATTTGCAGGCGTATTCATCGGTGTCGGTCTGGGAATTATATTCCGTTTTGGGGGTACGACGGGCGGGGTTGATATTATTGCTAGACTTGTGAACAAATACGCAGGTTGGAGTATGGGCCGAACCATGTTCTTATTCGACTTCGTCGTTATCACCACTTCTGTGTTTGTTATTTTGGATCTAGTAGAGGGTATGTATACGCTGGTCGCTGTATATGTTGGAGCCCGAGTCATTGATTTCCTGCAAGAAGGTGCATATTCAGCTAAAGGGGCAACAATCATTTCAAGTAAAAGTAATGAAATTGCCGAAAAAATCCTATCTTCCATGGATCGTGGGGTAACGGTATTAGACGGACGCGGCAGTTTTTCGGGTGAAAAACGTGATGTTCTATACTGTGTTGTAGCGCGAAATGAAATTGTCAAATTAAAGGCCATTATAAACGAAATCGATCCACACGCTTTTGTGGCTGTGACCACCGTTCATGATGTACTTGGCGAAGGATTTACACTTGATGAAAATAAGAATCCAATCCAAGACTAAATAGACAAAAAGAGGATGGCAATTATGCCATCCTCTTTTACGATCTATTTTACAAAATACCACTTTACTATTCCCTGTTAGCAAGATAAATCAATATGAACCTCACGAGTTCTGCAACAGCTACAAGTGCTGCTGCCACATATGTTAATGCTGCTGCGTTAAGAACTTTCTTCGTCTCACGTTCTTCATTATTTCGAATAACACCGGAAGAAACCAATTGTCCCATCGCGCGGTTGGATGCATCAAACTCTACTGGAAGTGTAACAAGCTGGAATAATACTGCTGCGGACATAAAAATGATACCAAATAGTAGTAAATCCATCATATTTAATAACATCCCGCCCAGAATCAGGAAAAGTGAAATATTAGAACCAAAATTTGCTACCGGCACTAATGCGCTTCTAAACTTCAAAAATGCATACTCCTGCTGATCTTGAATAGCATGTCCTACTTCATGGGCTGCTACTGCAGAGGAAGCCATGGAGCGTCCATCGTAGATTCCTTCAGAAAGTTTAATTACTTTGTTCCGGGGATCATAGTGGTCAGTAAGTGTTCCTTTTGTTCGTCCGATTTGAACATCGTATAGTCCATTATCATCTAGAATTTTGCGGGCAACTTCAGCACCCGTCATTGCAGATGATGTTGGCTGTTTTGAATACTTTTTGTATGTGCTTTTTACCCTTGATTGTGCCCATAATGGTACGATCATTAGTATGGCAAGGTAAATTAAGTAACTTCCAAAACCCATTTGCATTCCTCCATTAGAAGTTTAAATTGTACTCTAAGGTCAATTTTAGTCAAATTTAAGAAATTAGTCAACTAATTTATCCTTATTGCGAGCTTCTTTTGCTTTTACTTCTGCTCGATATTTTCTCCAGCTTACATAGGATAATGTAAGCGTTATACATCCGCCTATAATAATAGCTGCCCAAATTAATGGGGTGATACCCGACTGTTTTTCTACGATATGTTCATTATTCCCCACACTTGCTTCAATCCATGCAACTCCGAAATAAATGTTTAGCCCTATCCCTATGAGTACCGCAGCTGTGATCCGAACAATCAGTTTTAATCTGTTTACCATAGAGATCACCTCATAATTTTAGTATTACTTGAAGTGTATGAGAAAAGACCCCGGTATATAACAGTTAACTTACAATGGTTTTTTTTGAATTGTCAGCCAATAAGCGATGCCAATACATAGTATACTTAACCAGAAGGTAAAATAACCAATTTCATTCATATACTTTGTCAGCGTAGAATACATTGGCATCATTTCGAATACATAGTCAATAATATCATTATGTAATGTCCAAATCGCAGCAACTGCGAGATGCTTTAATTTGATTTTATAAAATGGAGCATATAATAGTCCTTGAATTGCCATTCCCGCATGAGATGCCATTAACATATAGCCTTGCCAGCTTAACGATCCTTCAATGATTAATGTAAGAAGATTCATCACAACTGCCCAGGTACCATACTTAAGCAATGTGACGATAGCAATTGCTTCTACATATGGAATATTTCTGCCAAAAAGAAAGAATAACAAAAATATAGTGAAAAACAGGCTTGCGGTTGGACTATCTGGCACGAAGATGAGAAAAATACCTGGAGTTATGGTGAGTTGAGCCTTATACCAATAATAGCCATAAAGGGTGCCGAGAAAATTAACGAGAAAAAGACAAAAAATAAATCGCTTGTCCAGTAAAATATATTTAATCATGCTCCATATCCTTTCATCATACTGATGTAAAAACACCTTCACCAATGTAAATGGTAAAGGTGTTTATTAATTAGCATTTATTCAGCTGACTCATTTACACTAATGATAAAGTCTGCTAATTGCTCTAACTCTTCATCTGTTCCTTGGAATTGATCTGGCGGCATAGCTCCGATTCCATCTACAGCAATTGTAGCTATTTCCTCAGCACTAAGTTCAATACCTACTAGGGATGGACCTGCGCCACCTTCTAATTCTGCACCATGGCATGCTAAACAACTGTTTTCATAAGCTGCGTACCCTGGATGACTTTCATCAATTGTAACTTCGGCTTCTGGAACTGGTTTGTTCGCTTCTGCACGACCTTCCCAATCAACATGTGCTGCTGAAGTATAGGTTAACCAAATAACTGCAGTTAATCCCAGTAGCATCATGCCTACTGCAACAGGACGTTGATGGGGTCTGCGCCCAGGTCCGTTATCTAAGAATGGCGCAAGTAATAATGCACCAAATGCAAGACCGGGAAGAACTAATATCCCCATAATAATATATGGTCCGGCTGCAAATTTATATTTCAATAGTTCATAAAGGAATAAAAAGTACCAATCTGGAAGAGGTATATATGCCGCATCAGTTGGATCGGCCATCCCCTCTAATGGTGATGGATGAGCCAATGTTAAACATAAAAATCCAACTAAAAATACTGCACCAACCAGCCATTCTTTTAATAAAAAGTTGGGCCAAAATGCTTCTGTTCTTCCAGGATACTCAGAATAATCTTTCGGTATATTAGGTTTTCTTTCAGCCGAGATTCTGGAATCTCCGACAAACTTCATACCTTTACCCTTATGCATCACTTACCCTCCTTTTTATAGTGGTCCGGATATACCTTGTCTACGAATTAAAATAAAGTGAATTGCTAATAGCGCAAATAATGCTCCTGGCAGGAAGAATACATGGATTGCAAAGAATCTTGTTAATGTTTGTGCACCAACAATGGTTGCATCCCCAGCCAGTAAAGTTTTTAATTCTTGTCCAATAAATGGAACTTGCTCTGCTATTTCAAGTCCAACTTGTGTTGCGAAATATGCTTTATTATCCCAAGGCAATAAGTAACCAGTAAAACCTAAGCCGAGCATAACAAAGAAAATTAATACACCGACCATCCAGTTAAGTTCACGGGGTTTTTTATATGCGCCTTGGAAGAATACACGTAAGGTATGTAATAATAGCATGACAATTACAACACTGGCACCCCAATGGTGCATACCCCTTACAATCTGTCCATGAGCTACTTCAGTTTGCAGATAATAAACAGACTTCCATGCATTTTCAATATCTGGAACATAGTACATTGTTAAAAACATTCCAGAAAGAATTTGAATTACCACAACAAAAAATGTTAAACCACCAAAACAATATACAAAAGCTGAAAAATGATGAGCGGGGTTAACATGTTCTGGCACTTCATGATCTGCGATGTCACGCCATATTGGCGTAATATCAATGCGATCATCAATCCAATCATATATCTTCTGTAACATTCGTCATTACGCCTCCCCTCTTGGTTTTGGTTCGCCTAGGAATAGCATTCCATCTTTTACTTCCTGCTCATATTCGTCTAGAGGAGCTAATGGAGGTGTACCTGGAACATTGGTACCATCCTTGTAATAGCGTCCATCATGACACGGGCAGTAATACTCATTTGGATGCTGATCACTGCCTTCCCACGAAACAACACAACCTAAATGTTTACATACTGGGGAAAAAGCTACAATTTCATCATTTTCATTTCGATAAACCCATGCAGAACGATTTACTTCAGATTCATACCAGCCATCTACTTGGTCAATCGTCCAATCAATACGCTGTGGTTCTGAAGTAATATCGTCGACTGCCAAACCTACGTTAGCCAAGTCGCCTGCAGAGGAACCCTTTAATACTGGATCAATGGCCATCCTTATTGGAGAAATAAGTAGCCCTGCTGCCATAAATCCGCCTACCCCTGTAAGTGTGTAATTTAAAAACTGTCTTCGGGATACTTGCTGTTTTTCATCACTCATGATTTTCCCCCCTCTTTACATTAATCACGGACAATATCAATTTAATCAGATTACTAGGACACTACCATGATAGCGCAATCTTTTTATTCGGTCAATATAAAACAATATTCACAAGCAAAAGTTGACATATTATCGAGAATTTCTTAATTACTGAGACACTAAGCGCTTTCGTTTTTGCTCTTCTGTTTATCTATTATTGCCAGTATGCACGAATTAACTCTACCATTTGACCAACTTGTTCCCGGACGGTCTTTTGCATTTCCTTTGAATTCAGCTCTCCTGTCTGTACAGCTGGCAGCCATAACAGGGTACTCTCAAGCTCCTGCTCATATTTCTTCCAGCTTGGGTCAAATGTTAACATAAAGACATGCTTAAAAGGCTGCTCTTTCATTTCTGCCGACCACATATTCATGCGTGCTATTTCAGTTTGTCGGTCAGCTGACTTTAAATATGAATAAATTGGGGCTAATAATATTCTTCCTGTTAGTTCTTTTTCTAATTCATGTGAAAGAAGGGTTATCATTTCAGCCTGAATTGCTGCTTTTTCCGCTTCTACATCACTTGCAATTCCAAATGGAATCAAAGGAACAATTACTGTATCTATGTATTCTTTACTTTGAAAATATGTTTGAAGATCTGCTTTTCTCCATTTCACTGTTTGTCATCCTTTCTGTATTTGTTTGCTTGTTCTACTCATAAATCTTATCTTATATAGACAAAAAAAATCAACCTAAAGCTTAGGTTGATTTTTTAAATCAGATAATTTCTTTGTAAGCAATAAGAACCTTTCCCGATCCTTCGTCTGCAAAGCATGATCAATTTCAGAAAGTATTTTTTCTTTTTTATACTGATGCAGTGAATAAGTTAATAGCTGATTAGCAACATCCTTATCCTGATTTGTAATGTAGTAATCAACTGGTATAAATGGATTTTCTTCTAATACAGAAGCATAGTAAGAATTCTGATTGGAGTTCTTAAAATTCAGCTGTATATATAAAGATTCATCCTGATTAAGCCGAATATCATGAAAAGATTTTTCTGCATCTGTGGTTACAATGTGATCCTTGTAAAAGCGAAACGCTACTTCATCAGAGCAGTGACTTGTCATTAAAATTCCTCTTGAACAATACTTCACATCCCTGACAAAATGCACATTTGCTAATAAATCACTATGATTGATTAAATAATTCAGGATCCAGACGCTTTCTCGTTTTTTGAGGCGGTAATGATTTAAAAACCATTGAATAAAACTTTTTTTATCTTTGGCAGTGACAGGCGTTATCATCCGTTTTACCCCCCTTTAACGTTTTAAAAACAAGGTTCTTTTTGTGGGTACCTTAGCTGCTAAACTACTACTCTGACTCATATGTTTGTTTTAATCGTGCTAAGTATGCTTCAACTTCCTCGTCTAACGGCTGTAATCGAATATAGGATTCAAAAACAGGTATTGCTTCATTGATTTTCCCGTCTTCCGTAAGAAAATAACCAAACTCCTTCAGGAAGTCGCTATCTTGATTTAAGTTATTATATGCATCACGGTAGCTTTTTAATGCATTATCAAACGATTCAATTTCATTAAATGCACGTGCTAATTCCCAATCATAAAGCGGGTCTTCCGCACCTGATTTCTGGACCTCTGTAATAAGGTCTGTAATATTTATATGTGCTTCGGACTTTTTAAATAACTCAATTAAAAACAGGATTGCTTCTTTGTAATCTGGATCTAATGCAATTGCTTCACGGATATATTTCTCACTCTCATCATCCTGTCCTAGCTGGTGTGCAATAGAACCTGTTAGGAAGTATAATTCTTTATTGTATTCATCCATTTCAAGCCCTTTTTTGGCAGTCTTATAAGCATCCTCCAGTAGCCCTTCCTTTTCATAGACCATCGCAAGCTGGTAATAAGCTGTATGATAATACTCATCCATTTCAATTACATGTTCCCAAGCATTGATCGCAATATCATTTCGATCTGCTTGATATGCTGTAATGCCATATTTAAATAGCTTATCAGCATTTTCATTGCCATCCTCTTTAAAATAGGTTAATGATTTCTCATATTCCCCAGCGGCAGCATAGGATTCAGCAAGTCTGTCATCTAATGAAATATGACCAACCTCCTCTCGCTTCGACTTAACCCTTTCATAATAAGTAATTGCCTTCAGATACTCTCCTATCGAGAAATATAATTCCCCAAGCGCAAAGTCGATGACAATCTCTCCTGGTGCGAGTTGTTTTGCTGCTAATAGCTTTTGCTCAGAAACCTCAAATAAACCTTGTGCTTGATATAAATCAGCTAATTGGATTAGCGCTTGTATATATGCTGGATCTTCCTTTTCTATTTCATTTAGGAGCGTTATTGCTGGTTCATCTTCCTCGAGCTCAATGAAAATGTCTGCAAGCGAAGTTTTTAAATCGCTTTCATCAGGATATAGATTCAATAAATCTTCTAAAATATGCCTTGCTTCTTGCAAATGCCCCAATTGTTTATAGAGCTCTGCAATCGTATATTTTTCATCGTCATTTGCTTTAGATACGTAATCCTCTAATAATTGGATCGCTCTTTCAGCTTGATTATTTTCAATTAATTGTACTGCTTCCATAATGGTGTCCATAATGACATCCTCTCTTCGAAAAACTTACATAAATATAAACTATTGTAGCATAATGCAATAAATAATTAGTTCAATTATACAATAAAAGCGAAGATGACTGAACAGAAATGCACATATATGTGATTGTTTTCTATAAATAGCTGTCCATTGTCAGTATGAAGAATTTTCGATGAAACGAAAAGAGCCTGCCACAGCAGACTCTTTAATTATGATATGGATTCTAAATCTTTGAAGAAATTTGGGTATGAAATGGCAATGCAGCTAGTATCATCGATTGTCACTTCACTATCTGCTATGAGGCTGGCAACTGCTCCCATCATTGCGATTCGATGATCATTATAGGAGGCTATATAGCCTCCATTTAATGGCGTTTTCCCCTTTATGATTAATCCATCGTCAGTTGCAGTAATGTCAGCACCCAGTGTTGTTAATACGTCTACAATTGCTTTGATTCGATCTGTTTCTTTTACTCTTAATTCCTCTGCATTTTTAATTACCGTTGTTCCTTCTGCCTGAGTTGCCAAAAGTGCTATCACTGGAATTTCATCGATTAATCGAGGAATAATCTCTCCCTCGATTGTGATACCTTTTAATGGTCCGTGAGCAACCCGGACATTTCCAAACGCCTCTCCACTTGTCGAGTGTTCAGCTACAATTTGAATTCTTGCACCCATTTTATTTAATACTTCAATGATACCGGTTCTGCTCGGATTTAATCCCATGTTTTTCAGTAAAACGTCACTGCCTGGAACGATTGCAGAAGCCACAAGGAAAAATGCAGCGGATGAAATGTCTCCTGGAACATGTACGTCCGTTCCCGTTAATTCCTGCTTGTTTGTAACGGTAATTGTGTTTCCATTTGTTGTTAAATCTGCTCCAAAGGCTTTAAGCATATTCTCTGTATGATTTCGAGTTGGAATCGGTTCCGTTACCTTTGTTTCTCCTTCAGCAAATAATCCGGCAAGAAGTATCGCCGATTTAACTTGAGCACTCTTAACTGGCAAGGTATAATGCATCCCTTTAATAGCTGTGCCTCTAACTGCTATAGGAAGCAGGTTTCCATTTAGTCTGCCATCAATTATTGCCCCCATCTGTCTCAGTGGGTTCACTACTCTGTCCATTGGCCGCTTGGAAAGTGAATCGTCCCCATAAATTGTTGTAAAAAAAGGAAGTCCCGCAAGGATTCCAAGCATTAACCTTGTTGTTGTTCCTGAATTACCGAAATCTAAAGGGCGGATTGGTTCTGCTAAACTTTTTGCACCCTTGCTTCTAATAATTAATGTTGTATCATGGACATCGATAGAAACACCCATCTCTCGAAAAGCCTCTACTGTTCTCATGCAGTCTTCTCCATCAAGGAAATGGGTAATTTTAGTTATTCCACTTGCTAATGATCCAAAAATTACTGCCCGATGAGAAATTGATTTATCTCCCGGAACAAGAATTTCTCCAGAAAGCGGATTATTCAGTGGCTGTAACGTACATTCGCTCACGATCATTTCACGTCCTTTGTTATATTTAAATTAATATTGAACCATTGTTTCATAACCTTTATTCCCTAATAAGGTGGAACTTGCTAATTGAGCATTCTTTGAACTAAAGCTCAATCTTAAATGACCTGTAATATCCTCACGAACTTCAAGAATTTCTATGTTTTTAATACTAATTTTCTCATGAGCAAGTATCTGTACAACTGAAGCAAGTGCACCAGGCTGATCCCTGATATCAACATATAAGTCATAAAAGGCAGGGATTGCGCCTTTTTTTGATTCTGCCAGGCCATCCCGATATAGCTTAGCTTTATTGAGATATGTAATCATTTCCTCTTTTTGATCATGGTCCAGAAGCTGTTTTAAATTTTTCATTTCTTCAATCCACTCTTGAAGTAATACGGACATTTTATCCCGATTATGATAAAAAATATCCTGCCATAGCTCTGGGTTACTTGATGCAATTCTCGTAATATCGCGAAAACCTCCTGCTGCAAGCTTAGGTAGGAAAGCATGTGTATTTTCCCATTTTTTTGCTTGATGGACAAGTGATGAAGCGATTAAGTGGGGAAAGTGTGAAACAACCCCAGTCATTTCATCATGTTCATTGGGCTTCAAAACAACAAATTTACTTTTTGTATGTTCTAAGATGCTCTTCAAAGATTCGATCTCATTGTGTTGATTTCCGTTCGTAGGTGAAAGCACATAAATCGCATTTTCAAATAAATGTGACTTTGCGGCTTGCACACCCCTTTTATGTGAGCCAGCCATTGGATGACCGCCTATGAATGTTACATTCTTATTGTTTAATGAACTCGCTGTTTTTAATATTGCTCCTTTTACAGATGCTGTATCAGAAATGATCACCTTGTGATTAAAGGTAACCGTTTTGAGTAGATTTACCAATGCGATTGTTTCCGAAATCGGAGCTGCCAGTATAATAAAATCTGATCGTTGTGCTGCTTCTATAAAATTAGTACTTGCTTCGTGAATGATACCATTTAAACAAGCAAACTTAAGCGAAGATTCATTAAGGTCATACCCGATTACATGATTATCACTTGATTGTGCCATTCCTTTTGCTAGAGAACCTCCAATTAAACCAATACCTGCTACTAATATCGTCTTTTGCATCTTATCACCTTACTTTACTATTGCTTCGTTATGGAACGCTAACAAAACGCGCTTCAGCTCGTTCATATCTTCATCCGTTCCTAATGATATTCTAATCGTATTCGGAATTCCAAGTAATTCTCCGGGCCTTACAATAAAACCACGCTCTAATAAATACTGAAATACTTCTGTACCGCTTATTGGTGTTTCTGCTAGGATAAAGTTTGTTTCTGTGTGAAAGTACTTCCAGCCGATTTGATCGAGAAATTTTTTAAAAGATTCCTTCACAGCTTTATTTTTATTATAACTATCTGCTATAAACGTTTGATCAGATAAAGCAATGAGTGCAGCTTGCTGAGCAATAGAGGTTGTATTAAAAGGACCTCTTACGACATTCAGTTTCTCAATAATTGCTTCGTCGGCTATTCCATAGCCGATTCGCAGCCCAGCTAAGCCATAGGCTTTAGAAAATGTGCGCATTACAATTAAATTATTATGGCTGTTTAAGTAGGAAAGCACATCTATATTAGCTTCTGGTTCAACATATTCAAAATAAGCCTCATCGAAAGCTATCAGAACATGTTTCGGGCAATTATTTAAGAAAGCTTTAAATGATTCTTTTGGAATTACGGTTCCCATAGGATTGTTTGGTGAACAAAGCCAAACAATCCTCGTATTTTCATCAATTGCATCAAGCATTTTGTTTAAGTCATGATAACCGTCAGCATCTACTGGAACTTCATTAACCTCTGCCCCTTCAATAAGGGAATAGTGTTTATATTGACCAAAGGTCGGTGTTGCAGCAACAACATTCGATCCTGGAACAAGGTATGTTCTGCACAGCATTTGAATGATTTCTTCTGTCCCGCTTCCAAATACTAATTGTGATTCTTCCACTTCAAGCTTGCTTGCTAATGCGGACCGCAAATCAGCTGTATAGCCATCTGGATATACATTGAATTCGGGTAAACCTTGTAAAAGGACCTGTTTCACTTGAGCAGAATAACCATACGGGTTTTCATTAGACGCAAGTTTTACAATTCGATCCAATCCGAATTCTTCCTGGATTTCTTTCGTTTGCTTTCCCTGCTTATATGGAGTCAACTGACTTAAGATTTGCTTTGCTTCCATTATTTATTTTCCTCCTTTACAAGGTCAGGACGTAATCTTACAGCTTCATGATGGAAAACATGCTGGATTTTATTTTGGTCTTCTGACGTATTTACAACCATCATTACTCGAATGCATTTTGGAAGACTATTGGGTACATCTATTTCTTGCATGCACATAACTGGAACAAATGTCCAACCTGGAATCTTCCTTAAAGATTTTGCAGGAAATCCTGCATTTAAATCCTTTGTTACAGAGATGAAAACGTGAGAAATATCAGTAGGGTGAACATTGTTTTTCTCTACCATTTCCTCAATTAATATTCTTGTGTTTTCGACCATTTGATTTTCTTCATTTTGTAAAACAGTTGTTGCCCCTCTTAATCCCCTAGTCATTTTCCATCAACCTTCTCTCAAACGATATTAAATAATTCTCAATCGCAGTATCCTCTAATTCTTTTGTAACAGGTTTAGCTACTGCTTCTAAAAGTACCATTTGAATTCTGCTTTTTAATGCTTTTTTATCAGACTTCATTTTGTTTATTAATGCTAATTTGTCTAAATCCGTTACATTAATCGGATATTTATTCTTTGTAAACCATTGAACAAGCTCATTAAATGGTAATTTTATTGAATATAATTCTTCACTCACATGAATAGCAAACAACAGTCCAATAGCAACAGCTTCCCCGTGAGTCAGTTTCCCATACCCAAGTTCGGCTTCCAATGCATGACCTAATGTATGACCAAGGTTTAAATATTTGCGTACCCCCGACTCCCGTTCATCTGCTTCAACAATAGTAGCTTTTATTTTTATGCCTTGCTGCAGATGCGCTTGGAGCCCACCGTTCGGTACATTATAAATATCCACCATTAACAATGTATTGAAAAAATTCTCATTAGAAATCAGCGCTTCCTTAATGAGTTCAGCATAACCTGACCGTATTTCACGATCACTTAATGAATGCAGTGTCTCTACATCGTAAATAACTGCTTCCGGTGGATAAAAGCTGCCAATCAAATTTTTTCCAAGCTCATGATTAATTGCTACTTTCCCACCTACACTACTGTCATGCGCAAGAATCGTTGTCGGCATTTGAATATAATCAATTCCACGCATGTAGGTAGCGGCAACGAAACCGGCAAGATCTCCAACAACACCCCCGCCAAGTGCAATGATTAGTGATTCACGATCCAGACCAAATTCTATCGCTTCTGTTTGTAATTGATAAAAGGCTTGCAGGTTTTTTGACTTTTCTCCAGCTGGGACGATAGACTGGAAAACCTGGTCGTTAGGCAGGTTTTCCAGAATTTCATTTAAATAAAGTGCTGCAACATGATCATCTGTAACAAGCATAATTGAAGAATATTCTTTATTCAGAAATTGCTTTATTTGTAATCGTAATGATTCACCAATAGAAATCTTATAGGTATTTGTGCTTGATTGGACTAAAATTTCCTCCATTAAAAGCACCTTATTTCTTCACGGTAATCATCAATCGCTTTTTTCAATGCAGAGAATTTATCGCTTGGGAATTGCTCTGTAATTGCTTTAGCTATTTCAAACGCTACAACGTGCTCCATTACAACAGAGGCAGCAGGAACTGCGCATGCATCCGAACGTTCAACTGTGGCTTTAAATGGCTCCTTTGTTTCAATGTCTACGCTCTGCAATGGTCGCTTCATCAATGTAGGGATCGGCTTCATAACTCCTTTTACGACAATCGGCATTCCTGTTGTCATGCCTCCTTCAAAGCCCCCAAGTCGATTCGACGTACGGTAATAGCCTTTGTCCTCATCCCAAGCGATCTCATCATGAACATCACTGCCGAACATTTCAGCTGCTTTAAAACCAATACCAAATTCGACACCCTTAAATGCATTGATACTGATTACACTTCCAGCGATTTTACTATCAAGCTTGCGATCATAATGAACATAAGAACCGATACCTGCAGGCATTCCTTCTACATAAACTTCGCAGACTCCGCCAATGGAATCCCCTTCTTTTTTTGCTTTATCAATTTCATCCATCATTTGCTGTTCAACATTTTTATCTAATACCATCACAGGTGACTCCTGCGATATTTTGATACGCTCTTCAATTGTTAAAGTGTCATTTTCTTCAGCACGAATACCTGCAATTTCTTTCACATAACCGCACACTTCAATTCCAAGCTGTTTTAACAATGTTTTTGCAACAGCTCCCGCAGCCACACGTGCAGCAGTTTCTCTTGCTGAAGATCTTTCCAAGACATTTCGCATATCACGATGTCCATATTTTAGAGCACCGTTTAAGTCAGCATGTCCAGGTCTTGGTTTTGTTACAACACGTCTAAGCTTGGTATCCTCCTCAATAGGGTCTTCTCCCATAATATCTGTCCAATGCTTAAAATCATCATTATGTATAACGAGTGAAATTGGAGACCCTAACGTATACCCATGTCGGATACCACCAGTTATTTCAACAAGGTCTTTCTCAATTTGCATTCGTTTTCCTCTTCCATGTCCTCCTTGACGGCGTAACAATGACTCATTAATGTCCTCTTTTAATAATGGCATTTGAGCAGGAAGCCCTTCAATTATTGTTGTAAGCTGCTTCCCGTGTGATTCTCCAGATGTTAAGTAGCGCAATGAACATTCTCCTTTACTATGATTTACCATTTATTTTTGAATTAAAATGGATAACGGATAAATCCAAAGTTTTTCTAACTACTATACCATAACTCTATTTATTTATGTTGCATTTTTTCGAAAAAAATAATTTTAGAGTCGATAATGTCTGATTACCAACTAATATAGTGGCGTTTTTACTGGTGATTCATTAATCTTTTGATAAAAAAACGTTTCTGCAAGATTAAAATCATATTTAGCAGGATTAAAAATTTGCTCAGTACTCCCAACGAATAATACACCATTCGTTTTTAAGGCATTACTGAAATTTTTATAAATATTTTCCTTTGCTGAATCTGTAAAATAAATTAAAACATTTCTACATACGATAAGATCAATATTTGCAGGATAACGATCAGCTAATAGATTATGTCTTTTGAAAGTAAGCATTTGTTTAAGAGAATCATTAATTTTATAAAGACTGCCCGTCATTTCAAAATACTTCTTTTTATAGTTTGCTGGAAGTTCCTTCAATGCTTGTTCCATATAAATTCCTTGTTTTGCTTTTGCCAATACATTGTTATCAATGTCTGTCGCCAATATTTGAACAGGGACAGTCGGAAAGTGTTCCTTCATCAAAATAGCTAAGCTGTAAGGTTCTTCACCTGTTGAACAAGCAGCACTCCAAATGGATAAGCGATTCCTGTCCTTCAGTAACAATGGCAGGATTGTATCTTTTAAAACCTCCCATCTTTTTGCATTGCGGTAAAATTCAGACACGTTAATCGTTAATCGATCCGTAAATTCATTTAACATATCCTTATCCTTGTTAAATGCTTCAAAATAGGAGACATAGCTAGAAAAACCTCTTTTATCTCGCAGTGTTGTAATCCTTCTTTTCATCTGTGTTTCTTTATATAACTGCAAGTCAATTCCTAACCTTGTTTTTACCTTCTGAATGAACTCAATATAATCATCTTTCATCATTCTTAGCCTCTTTCACCTATAATTGTAAAAAAACCTCCGTTTAAAAACGGAGGTTTATTCTTAATTAGTAGATCCATGCACTATCTTGTTTATCATAAGAGACAATTTCATTTTCATCAAAGAATAGTGAAATTTCTCTTTCAGCACTTTCTGGTGAGTCAGAACCATGGATAATATTCTTTCCGACTGTAACACCAAAATCTCCGCGAATTGTACTTGGAGCAGCCTCTTGCGGGTTTGTTTTACCCATCATTTGACGTGCATTCGCAATAACGTTTTCGCCTTCCCAAACCATTGCAAAAACTGGTCCCGAAGTGATAAACTCAACAAGCTCACCAAAGAATGGTCTCTCTTTATGCTCACCATAATGCTTTTCTGCAAGCTCATTTGATACTACCATTAGCTTTGCACCAGCAAGTTTAAAGCCTTTCGTTTCAAATCGTTTTACAATTTCTCCAATTAAATTACGTTGTACCCCATCTGGTTTTACCATTAAAAATGTTTTTTCCATTATTTCACCTCATTTATGTATAAAAAAAGTAACCTCTAAAATTCTAACAAATTTTAGTAAAAATAACAATATAATTATGATCGTCGTTTACCAATGTATTTCGCAATGTCCTGTAAGGTTTGTTTTGCTCTTGAAGCTGGTAGCGAATCCAAAGATTTTAAAGCTTTGTGGAGATAAAGATCACTCGTTTCGTATGCCAGCTTAATTGCTTGGGTCTTTTTCAATTCCGAAATAATAAGTTGCATATCTATGTCATTAACTGTGTTTGGGTTTTTGAAAATTTCCTTCAGCAGTTTATTAAAGCTTTGATTCTTCATTGCATATAAAACAGGCAACGTTATATTCCCTTGCAGCAGATCATTTCCAGCAGGCTTTCCGAGCTCTTTTGCAGATGATGTAAAATCAAGTATATCATCGATAATTTGATAAGACATTCCGATATAGTATCCATATCTATACAATTTTCCAGCATCGCGTTCAGATAAGCCACTTGCAATCGCACCAAGCTTACAGCTTGTCGCAATCAGCAATGCAGTTTTACGTTTAATCCTTCTTAAGTAATCTCGAAGTGTTTGATCCCATTTAAATTTATCTTTTATTTGCTCTATCTCTCCAACACTAACCTCAACAAGTGTCTTCGAAAGCAATTGGTGAATTTGTGCATCTTTAATAGATGTTACAAGTTCTAATGCCCTTGCCAATATGTAATCACCTGTGTACATTGCTACTCGATTGCCATACACAGATTTAATTGTCGGTTTCCCCCTTCGAAGCTCTGCTTCATCTATTACATCATCATGGACAAGTGTTGCCATATGAATTAACTCAAGGGAGACTGCAACCTTTTGAATGCGCTCTGCATCATAATTTCCAATTTGTCCTGCAAGCAATACAAATACTGGCCGAATTCGTTTACCTCCAGCATCCAAAAGTGCAACGGAAGCATTACGTAAAACAGGATGTTCTGCCTGTATGCTTTTATGCAATGCGGATTCGATTCGATCTAAATCTTTTTTTAAAAAACTATACATTTTTGGAAGTCTCATATTATGTCACCTTATTTATAACCTTGAAAATAAAAGTATATTTGCGGGTTGAATTTAATGTTTTACTGCTCAGTACCACTATTCCTTGAAGCCCATATGCATTGCCGCAACCCCGCCTGTATAGCTTTTCATCTCAACACGAGAGAAACCAGCATCCAGAAACATCTGTTTTAATACCGTTTTTCCAGGGAAATCCTTCGCAGATTCCTGAAGCCAGGAGTATTCTTTATAGCTCTTCGCAAATAGCTTGCCGAATATAGGCATGATAAAACGAAAGTACAAGTAATAGCCCTGTCTGAAACCAATGAGCGTAGGTTGTGATGTCTCTAGACATACAACTTTTCCATCAGGCTTTACAACCCTGTACATCTCTTTTAAAACTGTCATATAATCTGGCACATTTCTTAACCCGAATCCAATTGTAACATAGTTAAATGTATTATCTTCAAATGGCAATTCCATTGCATTGCCATGGATAAGCTCCAATTGATCGAGATTTAAATCTTCTTTTTTCTTTTCAGCAATGGAAAGCATATTCTTACTAAAGTCAAGGCCAATTACATTACCGTCTTCTCCGACAGCTTCTGCGAGTGAAATAGACCAATCTCCCGTACCGCAGCATACATCCAATGCCTTAGACCCCTTCTCAACCTTCATCCGTTTCATTACATCCTTACGCCATGCAACATGTCGTTGAAAAGAAATAATCGAATTCATTGAGTCATATTTCGTATATATTTTTTCAAAGACGTGATGGACACGCTCTTCTTTACTTTGTTCTTGCATAAGTCAACCTTCTTCCACAATCGAGGATTGATATAAGCTCATGTTTTCTAGTTTTTTTCTAAATAGCTTCTGAAACGCTGCGAATTTATCAGGTAGCTGGGTGAGAGCTTTACCAACTTTATCTATTTGTTGTTCGATTAACGAATCGATTGAAACTAAACGCGCAGTATAAGTCTTTTCAATGTTCATTTCTTTCCATTGTACGAGTGTAGATATTCTATCATTAGCAGCACCAATTTTTTCGAAAAGTAATCTCTCTGTTAGCAACCATTCAGTTATAACTTGATTCAATTCGTTTCCATAAAGATATTGCGCAACTCGTACAAGTAGAATGGAATCAATTTGTTTTATTACATCCATAAACACTTCAAACGATTCGATTTCTTTGTAATAGAGTTTCATTTTGCATTCATTAATGTTCTTAATCGCAATTGCAAGTGTATGTATCAGTTCAACATCTTCTATCTCAGACAAAAGATAATAGTATAATCCACTGTAATAATCTCCTGCTAAAACATTAAGCTGTTTGCTAAGCTTCTCTTCTTTACTTTCATTTTCCTTATTGCCGACAGGCACTAAATCATGTGTATCAAGTGCAATCTGCACCATCATCGTTGTTATGATATACCTCTCTGTTTGAATGTCTGTTAAAGAATCACAGTTAAATACTAATTCAGCTAAAATTTGCAGTTTTCCTTCATGAATTATGGGCTTTTGTATATGTCTTTTTAGATATTCATTATGGATTTTATCTTCTAGAAGATTTCTTATTTGTTGAATTTCTGTCGTTGAAGTGTACAAAGATATCACCTTAGCCCTTTCATCCTTCGAGTGCTTTCGTTATTATAGCATATATTGTCGGTTATAAAAACGAAAGAATACAGATGGAGGTTAAAAAGTGATCAAAATCATTTAAACCTTATCGATTGTCAAGTTCACCGTGACTCGTTTGAATAATTGCCTTACCTCTAACCTTTACGGCTGAAGTGTGCTCGGTAAATTGTGCAATCATAACTTCACCTTCATCCAATTTTTCGGTGTGGTGAAATTTCGTGTCATTGCCACGGGTCAAGCCGATTACATTTACTCCATCTTCTAAAGCCTTGATAACAAAAAAATCCGATTTTACCGAAGTATTATTCATCGTTATCTACTGCTCCTTTTTATATTTACTATGTCCTATTATATTATGAAAGTCAATTAATTTTCGCTGCTTTTAGAAAACTTGGCGTTCGCCAAGCTTTTGGACGAAATCTATAGTTGCACTTATGCAGATATGAAAGTTTTATACTTTCATATCCGCCAAAATAATAGAAAAAGGGTACGTATGATTACGCACCCTTTTTCCACGCCCTATGTAGCTTATTTTACACTGTCCTTAAGGGCTTTTCCTGGTTTGAAAGCAGGAACTTTACTTGCCGGAATTTCAATTTCTTCTCCAGTTTGCGGATTACGTCCTTTACGTGCTGAACGCTCGCGTACTTCAAAGTTACCAAAACCGATTAACTGTACTTTTTCACCATTTTTAAGTGAATCCATGACAGATTCGAAAACTGCGTCTACAGCTTTTGTAGCATCTTTTTTAGAAAGCTCACTTTTTTCAGCAACTGCATTCACTAAGTCTGTTTTGTTCATGACATTCACCTCCTCCCAAAATGTATAGTTCGACATGGGAACAAAATAAATCCATTTCTTATGAATCCATTCTGCCCACTTGTTTGCCTATTTATACGCAAATGTCATTCAGTTCATTTGATGACAAGGCTTATATTAACTGAGTTTGCAATAAAATTCAACAATAAGTAACGATTTTATTGATATTTATTTGTAAAAAAGCCAAAAATGTCCTTTGAATGACAAAAAACCAACCATTTTTTGGAAAAATCTTAAAACCCATGCGTACCATGACTTTCAGCTGGTTTAATATACATATACGACATTGACCGTAAATTTCCTTCCGTCCATAAAAAATTTTTAATAAGTATTAGCACATCAAAAAGAAAAAAACGTATTTCTATGAAAAGGTATTTTGTCCGCGCGGTGGGTTGAAAATCGGATATCGGAATTAATAGAAACTTCAACTTAATGTGTAATTATAGGTTGACATTAATCCCGTTTCGAAAACACACTGCGTCTTTCACGGGTGATTCTGTGCTCCATGAACGATCGTTCTGCGAAGTCTCAATCTGGCAATGTATTCCGTAGAAGTCTGTATGTGCTTTCCCCGCTGAGTAGTGGCTTACTATCTATTATTAATAATTGATGGAAACTGTAATGGTATTCTCACTGGTCATTGGCTTTGAAGATGGAAGCAGTCGTTTCGCTACAATAATTAACTCCATTAAATTTTATACATTATTCTATATACGGAAAGCATCCGCCCGGAACGGCCCGGACGGTCAGGTTTATTCATGCCTTCAAATTTCAAATCTAATGCACAGCCATAATATTATTTTATCCCTCTCCAGGTTTGAAGTATCCGATTATTTCCTTAAATAGAATTTTATTTCAGACAAAACAAAAAGCAGCTTATAATCAGCTGCTATAAAATAATTGCTATTAGTCCTCCGGATCCTTCGTTAATGATTCTTTCTAGTGTATCTTTTAGTTTATATCTGGCATTCTCAGGCATTAGTGAGATTTTAGCTTGGATTCCTTCACGAACAATGGAGCTAAGTGATCGGCCGAAAATATCAGATTCCCAGATGGATAATGGATCCTCCTCGAAATCCTGCATTAAGTAACGAACAAGCTCCTCGCTCTGCTTTTCTGTACCAATAATTGGAGCAAACTCAGATTCCACTTCAACCTTGATCATATGGATAGATGGTGCAACTGCTTTTAAACGGACACCAAACCTGGATCCTTGGCGAATGATTTCTGGCTCATCAAGTAACATATCCTCTAAAGTAGGCGCAGCTATACCGTAGCCGGTTTGCTTTACCATTTGTAATGCTCCAGAGATATGATCATATTCTCTTTTTGCATGTGCAAAGTCTTGCATTAATTCTAGAAGATGATCTTTTCCACGAATTTCTTCTCCTACAATTTCCTTTAAAATTTGATCATATAATTGATCTGGTGCATGTAAATCAATCTCAGCAACCCCTTCTCCCATTTCCATTCCTGCAAGGTTTGCTTTGTCAATATACTCAAACTCAGAAAAATTACCGACAATATGATCAACATCCCGCAATCTTCTGATATCTTTTACGGTTGTTTGAATTGCATCTTGGTAGTTCTCCCTTAACCAATGGTTTTCTTTTAATACCATCACCCAGCTCGGAAGATTTACATTTACTTCGAGAACAGGGAATTCGTATAAAGCTTCACGGAGAACATTGTAAACATCATGCTCTGTCATTGATTCGATGCTCATGGAAAGTACTGGTATATCGTATTTTTCTGCTAACTCTTGACGTAGTAATTCTGTTTCCTGACTTGATGGACGAACAGAATTGACTACCATAATAAATGGCTTTCCAACTTCTTTTAATTCATCAACGACTCTGGCCTCTGCATCTTCATAATCATTGCGGGGTATTTCTCCAATGGTTCCATCTGTAGTCACAACAACGCCAATCGTTGAATGCTCTTGAATTACTTTTCGTGTACCGATTTCTGCTGCATCATGAAACGGAATCGGGTCTTCATACCATGGAGTGTTAATCATCCTTGGTCCATTTTCATCTTCAAACCCTTTCGCTCCTTCAACTGCATAACCGACACAATCTACAAGGCGAACATTTACGTCCAATCCCTCATCCACGGTTAGCTGAACTGCTTGATTCGGAATAAACTTTGGCTCTGTCGTCATTATGGTACGTCCAGCTGCACTCTGGGGCAATTCGTCATGTGCCCTAGCTCGCTCACTCTCATCCTCAATATTCGGCAGAACAACTAATTCCATGAACTTTTTAATGAATGTCGATTTCCCTGTACGGACTGCACCAACGATTCCTAGATAAATATCTCCATTTGTCCGTTTGGAAATATCTTTAAAAATATCGATTTTTTCCAAAAGATCCCCTCCCGATCTCCGTACTTTAATATGGACCACCCGTAATATATTGACATTATGAGTCTATGATGTTGTCCTATTAAAATATGACTTGTTTCATTCTATTTCATAAATTTACTTACCTTTAAGCAATTTATTCAGGCAAAATAAATGCTATAAAATAAAATTCCCTTGCAACAATATATGTCGCAAGGGAATTTATATGTTATATTTATCAAAAGTTTAACGGTCATTTCTAAATTGAGGTTACTCCTCGTCCATCATAAAAACCGGTTCGTTATCTTTTAGTGTGTAAGGAAGGGAATATGCTGGTACAAAAGGAGTATGATCCGCTAAAATAGAACGGATATCATCACCATCTTTATAATCGTGATCATATTCATTTAAGGCATTATTTAAATCGATACTGTAATCAACATAAAGATTGCCATCCACATCCATAATGATAGGTAAATTTTCTTGAGAGTACGGACTGACTACCGTCGGAGGTTTACTCAAACCTAATTTTTTATAATCGACTGTATAAAGACCGTTTATAATCTTATCTCCATATGCTGGATAGATATGTTCACTTCGAAAAATATCTAATTGAACATTCACACTCCGAATTGCCTCGGTTATACGTAGGTCGATTAATTTAACCCTAGGATTATCTTCTGGTGTAATTAATGTATACTGATAAACACCTCCCTGTTCATAGGCGTTTCCAGGCGCTTCAGATAAATTTCCATTTTCCTTTAATAAACTGAAGTCAACCAAATATTTTTCAAAAATCGGTGTGTCGCTTGCCTTTGTTCGTATTGGTACCAGTCCTTGTTTCTCTTCACGGTAGTTGTCAACAGCATTTTGTACGGTATTCAATTGTTCTTCATATGGGATTTGGTTTTGTGCTTTTTCACTTTGCGGATACAAACAGCCACTTAATAGCAATGCAAGTGACAGAATTCCGATAATTTTATAGTATGTATGCTTCATTGCTATAGCCTCCTTACCAGCTACCTAGTCGGACCACTTAAAACGACATAAAGAATGATTAATCCACCTGAAATTAATGAAAGGTACGCCAAAAAGGATACTATTCCAGCCAGCCACCCTTTCAATTTATTTCTACTGAGTACAATTAAGCCAATTGCCAGAATTAATAAAAACATTCCAACAAAAGAAATGTACATCATAAGCATCGATAATGACATTTTTGATCACCCCTAGAATCTCTATTTTCCTTTGCACAACGTATTATAACATATGCGTCACGCCAGCACGTATCAAATAATATTTTAACAAATAAATACCCGAAATGAAGGGGGCTTCTCCATCCCGGGCTGACTAAATAATATCCTCAGCAACTCTATCCATGAATGCTTGTGCGATTTATCTTATGCAAGGATATAGCTTATCGTATCCGCATGTTACCTATGATTCGTTATTTTTTAAATAAATGGTTCAACGATTGCATGTCCCCTGGCATTTTATTATTAACAATTGCTTGAACAATTTTATCTTCTTTTTCTTTTGTCATAGGTTTATCTGCCATTTTAGCTAAATGCCTTACTAAACCTCTAACTGTTCTTTCATCCGAAAAATTTGCATTTTTCACAGAATCAGCTACCTTTAATACATCTTCTGGATTAATGTTGGAATTTTTCTGAATCTTATCGAACATTCCTTTTTGAAAATTATTCACGAATTCTCCTCCTTGCTGTAATCATTCAACATAGTATATGCAAGGAGGTTAATAACGTGTTATTACGAATAACGTTCATTTAACAATATTGAAATATCATCCATTTCATTTCGTTTATCTCTGCTCATCAGTTCATCAACTACTGCTTTTGGTGTTTTATCTTCAAATAATATTTGATATATCCCCGAAGTAATTGGCATTTCCACTTGCTGCTCTTTTGCAAATTGATATGCTGCTTTCACAGTCCTTACACCTTCTACAACCATTCCCATCTGCTCAAGAACGTCATCAAGCTTATTTCCTTTACCTAATAAATTCCCAGCCCGCCAATTGCGGCTATGAACGCTTGTGCAAGTTACAATTAGGTCACCGACACCCGGCAAACCCAAAAAGCTGAGTGGATTCGCACCAAGCGATGTTCCCAACCGAGCGATTTCAGCAAGTCCTCTTGTCATTAACGCAGCCTTCGCGTTATCGCCGTAGCCGAGCCCGTCTGAAATCCCTGCTCCTAATGCGATTATATTCTTTAATGCCCCACCCAGTTCAATACCAAGTATATCTGAACTTGTATAAACTCGAAATGTATCGCTACTGAATAAATCTTGTGCGATTTTTGCGTTGTCCATGTTAACAGCAGATACTGTAACAGATGTAGGGTGTCTTAATGCAACCTCTTCAGCATGACTCGGTCCTGATAAAACAACAATTTCCTCATAATCATAGGTTGACAATTCTTCACTGATCATTTCGGATACCCTTTTTAACGTTACTGGTTCAATTCCTTTGGACGCATGAATAATGGTGGGTTTCTCTGTTAAAATTCCGTTTAAATTCTGGCATACTTCACGAATCGCCTTCGTTGGCACGACAACAATAATGGCACTTACCCCCGAAACAGCTTTTTTTAAATCATAAAAAGCTGTTATCCGATCTGATAAAATGCCCTGTAAATATTTTTCGTTTTTATGTGTACGATTAATGGTTTCTGCTTGTTCCTTGCGATGTGACCATAGATGGACATCGTGCCCATTATCAGCCAGTACAATACTTAACGCAGTACCCCAGCTTCCTGCTCCTAATACTGCAACATTTGCCATAAGTCTGATCTCCTTTTTAAAAAAACCCCCGGTAGGAATATTCTCCTCATTGAACCACCCCGGGTTTGGGGCTCAGTTCATATGTCATTAACCGGACGTTTCGGCTTTGTTTACTACTGTCGTCTTCTTGCAAATAGTTTAATTGGTGTACCGGTAAAACCGAATGCATCCCGGATTTTATTTTCTAGGAAACGTTCATATGAAAAATGCATTAATTCCGGATCATTTACAAAAATGACAAAACTTGGTGGTTTAACAGCTACTTGTGTTGCATAGAGCACCTTTAACCTTCTCCCTTTTACGGTAGGAGTTGGATTCATAGCGAGTGCGTCCATAATAACATCATTGAGCACGTTTGTAGGAATACGTTTTGCATGGCTTTCACTTGCAAGTTTAATGGCAGGTATTAACGTATGCAGCCTTTTCTTCGTTTTTGCAGATAAGAATACGATTGGAGCATAATCCAAATATTGAAAATGTGCTCGTACATTTGCTTCAAACTCTTTCATTGCCTTTTCATCTGATTCAACAGTATCCCATTTATTTACAACAATAACGATACCTCGACCAGCATCGTGCGCATATCCGGCAATACGCTTATCTTGTTCTCTAATGCCTGTCTCCGCATCAATCAATATCAGGACAACATCTGATCGTTCGATTGCTCTTAATGCTCGCAAAACACTATATTTCTCTGTTGTTTCGTATACTTTTCCTCGTTTTCGCATTCCTGCAGTATCAATAATTACGAAATCTTGATCATCTTTATGAAGATGTGTATCAATGGCATCTCTTGTCGTTCCTTCTATTTCACTTACAATAACCCGTTCCTCATTCAAAAGCGCGTTTACCAATGAAGATTTACCAACATTCGGCCTACCGATTAAACTGAAATAGATTGTATCTTCATTCGTATCATCTTCTGAAACCTCTGGAAAATGACTAACAACCTCATCGAGTAAATCTCCTAGCCCAAGACCGTGTGAACCAGATACTGGAAACGGTTGTCCGAATCCGAGTGAATAGTATTCGTAAATTGTATCCCGCATTTCTGGGTTATCGATTTTATTAACAGCTAATACAACTGGTTTGCTCGATTTGAATAATAGCTTGGCAACTTCTTCATCTGCTCCCGTTATACCTTCTTTACCATTGATAAGAAAAATAATAACATCAGCTTCATCAATAGCAACTTCGGCTTGTTGACGCATTTGAACAAGTAAAGGCTCGTCACCAATTTCAATTCCACCAGTGTCAATTAAATTAAATTCCTGATTCAGCCATTCGGCAGAAGCGTATATACGGTCACGGGTTACACCCGGTATATCTTCAACGATTGATATTCTTTCTCCAACCAGTCTATTAAAGATGGTTGATTTTCCCACATTGGGTCTTCCAACAATTGCAACTACAGATTTCCTCAAAAAGGAACATCCTCTCTCTTTATGTCTATTTTCCTTAATCACGCTTAACGAACTTCAATCCCTGCACATTTATACTTAAAGGAAGTCAGCCCACGGAATGAAGTTTCACTTTATACATTCTAGCAAAAGAAGGAAATATTAACAATAAGTATTAATGTTTCACAATAATAAAGAGCTCTTCGCTTAGTGCATGCGCAATTCCGTCTAATATTGCTTCAAGATTGGCTGCTATTAGTTCTAATTCTTGTTTTGTTTCACATAAAAAAATGGGGGCACCACCAGCTATTTTTTCTTTTTTAGTTGTAATCACAGCTAAAATAGCTTTTTCAATATTCATTTCTTGTGCGCTCCTTTTTTATAAGCATTTGTTTCTGAAGGCATTCGAACCGCATTTTCTAATACCGGTACAGAACCAATTACTTTTTTAGCTACGGCTACATCTCGAATTTGCGGTAGAATAAAAACCCCTAAACGGCCATCATCTAGGTCGCGTTTAATTAACGGTGTAAGTGCAGGCGTCCCCGAGTCTCGAAAAACACCTAACGCAACTGATACATCGTGAATAATAGCCTGGCGTTGTCCAAGATTGCCAATTGTAGAAATCGCATTCATATTTTTGGGTGTAACGACAAATCCCATGCCATATTTCATAATCTCCTTTTTCCGCTCAGGCAGTCCAATATTCATAATATAAATATTATCTACATAAAGTCCCGCTCCATCAAACGAAATTTCTGCTTGATCTATTTTCACAATGTCTTCAAGAACTGAACCACTCATTAATATATGCCCCAATACAAAACAAACAATAGCAACGATAATGGCAATAAAGACATTCCATAGAATATAGCTTAGACTTGTTAGAAATCCTGTAAACATAACTAGATAATTTCTGCTTTCAAAGGAGATTGCAATTCCTTCAATATATGTCTTCCCTCTAGTGACAAGTTCAAAGCTATCCATTTCAGTCAATGTATTTCTTTCCATATTACGCACGTCTCTAAATTGCGTTGCAGCAACCGTCAATAGTGTTACAGCAGTAAATTCTTTTTCCAATAAAGCAGGTACAGCCAATGCTCCAAGTGATGCAGAAATAAATCCTAATGACAGATGAATGATTTTACCGTGCAGATAGGTAGGGTATTGCCTGTAGTCTGTTCGTAACAATAAAATTCTTGCTAATGTACCAGTAACAACCCCAAAAAGAATTGGAAATATATATTCACTCATCTTATCACCTCCAAATTTCTGTAATCAAGCTTATTTGTAGTATGTCTAAAAATGAATGAAATAGTAGTGGTTGTTAAAAGTTATACTGTAACTTGATTCAGATAGATATATAGAGGAGTTTTTTGGTGAGAATTAAACCTTTCAACTAAAAAAAGAGACAAGGGCAAAAGTGTTTTGATTTGGAAAAAAGAACGATCGGCTCTGGAAGTGCACTTCTCGCGCATCCAGAGACCGATGATAATCCACCTTATGCTATCGGTGTCTCACCTCTGCCTTTCTTCCCGTAGGAGTTACACGTATATTCCTACGGGAAGTTTGTGCATTGTTCGTTTTAGCCTTAAACACTATAGTGATGTCCCAGTCTCTTTAATTAAACAAGTGTATGAACAGCGGAAATTCGTATTACTTTTTAAATTTATCCAATTGATCACCAATAAAGTCACCAAGTTGGAACCCTGTTTGTTCATCATCTTTTTCGTATTGCTGATATTCTTTTTGCTCTTGTTCCTGTTCTAATTCTTTAATACTTAAGGATATACGTTCTTCAGCTTCATTCACATCAAGTACTTTTACTTTTACTTGTTGCCCAACTTCGAGTACTTCTTGTGGTGTACCAATATGGCGGTTAGCAATTTGCGAAATATGAACTAACCCCTCTACCCCAGGCAGAATTTCAACAAAAGCACCAAAGTTCACTAAACGTTTCACCGTTCCTTCAATAGTTGAGCCTGCAGTAACACGTTTTTCAATATCTGACCACGGCCCTGGAAGTGTGTTTTTATGCGATAGTGAAATACGTTCATTATCCCGGTCCACAGATAGTATTTCGACTTGAATTTTATCTCCCTCTGAAACTACATCAGATGCTTTAGCAACATGCTCATGTGCTAATTGAGAGATGTGAACTAAACCATCAACACCACCAATATCAACAAAAGCACCGAAGCTAGTAATTCGCTGTACAGTTCCTTCCAGAACCTGCCCTTCCTTGAGGGATTGCAATAATTCATTCTTTCTCGCGTTTGCTTCTGCTTCAACTACTGCACGATGAGAAAGGATAATACGGTTCTGCTCACGATCTAAATCCGCAATTTTAACTGTTAACGGCTTGTCCTTATAATCTGAGAAATCTTCCACAAAATGCGTTTCTACTAACGAAGCTGGAATAAATCCTCGCAGTCCGACATCAACAACAAGTCCGCCTTTAACTACTTCTTTCACGACTGTTTCGAATATCTCATCATTTTCATATTTTTGCTCTAAATCTTCCCAAGCTGCTTCGGCGTCCACTGCTTTTTTTGATAAAATAACTTCATCATCTTCTAACTTTTTTACTTTAAGCGTAACTGTATCGCCTTCATTTACAACTTCAGATGTACTTTCAACATGTAAGCTTGAAAGCTCACCGATTGGCAAAATACCTTCCGTTTTATAGCCAATATCCACAAGAACTTGTTTTTCTTCCAATTTTACTACAGTTCCTGTAACTGTATCTCCTACATTTAGTTGCTTTAATTCTTTGCTTTCTTCACTCATATCCATAGCCCTCCTAGACAGTCCAATATTCCAATCAACTGGAAATAGTAAAAAATGATTAAAACTATTCTTTCTATAACTTCTAATAATTACAATTATTTGTCAAGTAAAGTTTACTCATTTTGATATTTTTCTTTTAAAGCGATAATTTCCTGCATGATGGCATCAGCTGTTTCCTTTGCCGATGTTTTAGATTCTCTGTAATAATCTATATCCATCGGTTTGCCATAAATAACTTTTACGCTTCCGAAATGGTTTATATGGTTCGATAATCAAGCATGATACAATTTCTGCTTTTGAACACAATGCAAAGAAACCAACATAAGCTAGGTTTTTCCCTATTTTTGCTCCTAGTACCTTCAGGAAACAGTCCAAAATCTTAGGCCTCTCCGCAATGCAATTTCTATCTGCAGCCCCCTTTTCCCGGAAAAACATTGATTCTTACTAATAGATTCCCTAAAAAGCGTCGTTCAAACAATTCTTCCTTCGCCAAAAATGAATATTTATCGGCGATGTAATTCCTACAATGAGCGGACCCAGGTTAGAAATGTGGTTGGAGCATATAATTTACAATTCCTCTATTAGGTATGTTATCTTTTCCAATCACTTTAAAACGAAATAATGGATAGAAAATCAGTGAAACAACACGACGGGCGAATGTATATAAACACATCACAAATCACCTCCGTTTTGTTCCCTCTTTTCACAGCTGTGATACTGCTTTTAAAATTTCGTCTGCTACTTCGCTAATGCTTAGGGATGTTGTATCGACTTCGATAGCATCTTTTGCTTTAATTAATGGGGAAGCTTCACGATTTGTATCAATTCGATCTCTCTCCTCGATTTCTTTCTTTAAATCTTCCATATTAGATGCAATGCCCTTCTTGATATTTTCCTCATATCTTCGTTTTGCTCTCTCTTCAACAGATGCAATAAGGAAAATTTTCACTTCTGCATCTGGTAGCACATGTGTACCTATGTCTCTTCCATCCATGACTACGCCTCGATCTTTAGCCATCTCTTGTTGTCTTCGTACCATTTCTTTTCGTACTGAAGCGTGCTTGGCAACATGAGATACTTTCGTCGTAACGTTTTGAAATCTTATTTCATTAGTTACATCTTTTCCATCAATTAAGACAATTTGCCCAGCCTCGGATTGTTTTAATTCAATAGCTGTTTGCATTAAGACCTCTAAAATAGCTTTATCATTTTCTAGATTTATTTCTCGGCTGATGGCTTTTAATGTTAAAGCACGATACATAGCACCAGTATCAATATAAATATAAGATAATTTTTCAGCGATGATTTTAGCTACGGTGCTTTTTCCGGCAGCTGCAGGACCATCAATCGCAATTGCAATATTTTTCTTTGGCATTGTTGATATTCATTCCTCTCATCAAGTAAAACTTCATTATCTGCTATCATTAGCATGCTATTTCATGTATATTATGTACTTTTTAAAAGGCAAAAAAGCAGATAACAAATTAAAAACTTGGCGATTGCCAAGTTTTCCATACTTATTTTATCATAACATAACTACGCTTTTGCACCAATAAAATACGTTAAAGCAGTTAACTTGCTATATCAATTCTTTCTTCTTCGCTTCCCGTTGTTTATCAAAGCAAAATCGTATAATCTGCTGACGGTTTGCCTTTGATATGGTAATAAATTTCAATGATACAAGATTAATTCGTTTATTAGCTTCCCTGTTTAAAACAACTTCCGTTTTGGTATCTATATAATGAAATTGATTATCATTCATTTGTAAAACAAACCAAGCTTCAACTATTGTTCCGATTTCCAGCGAAATATGTTTAGGCGCAAGAATTGCAAGTCCTCCCGCACTAACATCAGAAGTTACTGTGACAAAAGGCGTAAATTGGTTATTAAAACTATGTATAGCAATATCTACAGCTGTTTCGACTCTAACATATTCCCTTCGTTGTATACGCTCGATTTTTTCTGGTAAAGGGATTCTAATAGCAAGAGCAGGAATGTTTAATTTAACCTTAGCAACAATTTCAGATGTAAATTGATAGACAACGTTATCCTTCCCAACAAATGTAACCTTAAAAAGCTTTTTTCGCGGCAGTATTTTTGTTTTTTTCGTCTTTTCGTCGATTGGATAATCGATGATTAAATATTTATCGTTTTTTTCAATTATTTTGCAATAACAGATATGATTTCTTCCTGATTCTTCCAGTTCCAAATTAAGTACCGTTCCTATTTCCAAAACAAATCACCTCACCTTATTTTCAAATTGCATTTATAATGCTATATACCTATATTATTGCAGAATCATACAAAAAGGGAAAGGCTTTTTGCCTATCCCTAAAAATTAACTGCAAAATTAATTTCAGTACCGTCTAATTTTTCTACTTTTTCCTCTCTGCCATTCATTGCATTAATAAAAATACGGTAAGTATCGTTGTCCAATACACCTAAGAATTCATAGGTTAAAACTTCCTCATCAACATCATTGTCGATAACAGCTAAAAATTCTTCTTGAATATCAACATTCGGATTAACCATTTCTTTTGCTTCATCCATAGATAATGCTGGTTCAGGTATATCGCGTTCAGTGTGGTTCATATAGTAGTTGCGAGCTGTTAATCCAATAACTTCTCCATCATCTAATGCTACTTTTACTTCGACTGCATCGGAATATACCCGGACATCATTTTGATTATATACAAAGGAATACACACCAACATTATCGTATTCACTGCTTTCCAAAAGCATCATACTGTCCATATCATGTTTTTTCAAATATTCCTGTGCCTTCTCTGAACCTTCATTAAGACTGATTTTATTTTCAGCAACTGGTCTTGTGATTAAAACCGTTAATGGATGACCGCCTTGCTTCGCCAAATCCATATAACCACTTTCATCTCCATTTTGATAAGAGATGCTGTATATCGGAATGTCGGAACCCTCGCCGGTTTCTGATAACGTCAGTTTATCTTTATTTTTTACATTTAAAATTTCTGATCCTTTCTTTAATGCCTCTTGCTCTCCAATTTCTTTTCCATTTAAATGTTTGTACTGATGTTCCTCTGAAGATGTTCCAAGAATAGCTGAATCCGCGTAGCCCTCGGAATAGCCTTCAACAGATTTCTCGACAGTTGTGAAACCATCAATAATCGTGTTATCCATCGGTTCATCTTCATTTGCCAGAGCAAGTTGTACATCCATCCAGCGTAAATTATTCTCTAAAGCCATATGTTGAACATCTCTTAATTCGTCCTTAATATCACCTGACTGACTGTACAGCTTTTTTAAAGTCTTCGTTTCTTCTTCTGTCAGTGGTGAATCATCCAAATCTCTCACAGCAGTCCTGTACGTAAAATCACCAATATTGGAGAGAAATTCCTCCGTTTTGTTGAAAGGCAGCAAACCTAATGGAAGCTGACCAACATCGGATAAAGCTTCAGATGTTAATCTCCAAATTTCCACAAACTGTGGTGACAGCCTCTCTGTTGAATTCATCGCTAAAGTTGTTCCAATTTGATCATGCAACAAGTCCATATGATACGTTAAATCATGGAATGACCGTTGATACGTGTTTTCTGCTTGGATTAGAACGGAGTTTTTCTCTTGATGCTCCATATAGCCCCAGAAAGCTGTTCCCGCAATTCCTAAAGCGAGTAAACCAATCAATATCCACCGAAACATTTTCTCACACCTTTCTAATTACAGAATATATGTTTACCAATTTTCTTGATTTGAGGTCTTGACCATATCCAACCTGATGTCGCGGTATCCGGATTAAAATAATAAGTTGCATTTCCCGATGGATCCCACCCATTTATTGCGTCCACTACAGCCTGTCTAGCGGTTTCGTTTGGTGTTAGCCAAATCTGGCCATCTGCAACTGCCGTAAAGGCTCTAGGTTCAAAAATAACACCTGACACAGTATTTGGGAAAGTCGCACTTTCTACTCTGTTCAGAATGACAGCAGCTACTGCAACTTGCCCTTCATATGGCTCTCCCCGTGCTTCGCCATATACAGCATTAGCCATTAACTGGATATCATTTTGTGAATATCCTTGAGGCACATTAACTGCGGTTACATTTGATCCAGCTTGGCCACCTTGATTTTGTTGCTGTCCACCACCATTACCGCCACCATAATGCGTAAAATCCTTTCCTTGGTTAAGATTTTCTTTTACATATCCTTCATCATAGTTACTAGCCTGGACAAGTTTATCTTTCGTTGACTGACCAGCTAACCCATCCACTTCCATACCAAACTCATATTGAAAATTACGAAGAGCCCAATACGTCCCCCAGCCAAAAACACCATCAATTTTTCCATTATAAAAACCAAGGTATTGCAATCGGGATTGTAATTCAATAACGTCATCCCCTACAGCACCATGCTGAATAACCTGTGAACTAAAAGCATTTACAGTTTTTGTAGTTGAATCTGGCTGCAGTCCAATTAGTGATATAATCATAATCATAAGTAAAAAGACTGCTTTTCGATTGACCATACTTTTTCCTCCCGTTAATTCTATTGGATTGCAATACCTATTTTTTGAGTAATCACCCTTTTTATTCATCATTATCCATCTAAATAAAATACCTCCTGTAAATCTGTGGATTTACAGGAGGTATTTTTCTTTATTATTGTGTTCCATTTGCAGTGGTGTATTATTCGCTATTTTCATACGATGCAATGCCAAAATCCATAGAACGATCATAAATGGAATTAAGAAGTACATCCAATAACTGACCAAGCTCGTTAATATATAATTATAGATTCCATGCAACGTAAACGGTATGAAAAATGCAAACCCTAAATTTAAATTCTGTTTATGTCCATTCATTTTTGCCTTGCCGAAGTAATAACCCATAATAATACCAAATAGTGCATGGGATGATACTGGGAAAAATGCCCGTAAAAATGCATACTCAATCCCATTTGTTAATAAATAGAGAATATTCTCGACCGAAGCAAACCCCATACTAGTCGAAACAGCATAAACTATTCCGTCATAGTGGTCATCAAATTCAGGATGATGATAAATAGCAAACATAAAAATAAACCATTTAAAGAATTCCTCAAATAATGCAATTTGAATAAAAGATTCAATGATTCGATTGCCATTTATCCCTTCAGCTGTAAATGCGTATTGGATAAACATAATTGGAAACACCAATAAAGCCCCTAAAATAAACAAACGAATAATCAAAGGGATTGGTTCCGTTATACGGTCTTTTAAATAAATAAATGACATTAGTGCAACAATTGGTGCAATTCCAGCTGATAAAATTGCAATCATTATCGTTTACCTCTTTCCAAGTACATTACTTTTATCGTATCATTAAGTCGTGTAAATGAAAATAGAAATTAAAGAACAGGTGATTTTTTATGAAAAATATACTTATTATTCATACTGGTGGAACGATTTCCATGCTGGAAGATAAAGAGACTGGGGAAGTAAATACAACTGGGATCCATCCATTAAGTGCATTAGTTGATCAATTGGGAAATTACGCAACTATTGATGAAAAAATTGTTTTTGAGCTGCCGTCTCCTCAAATTACACCGGTCCATATGCTGGAATTGGCAAAAAAAATTAATGAATTTATTCCAAATTATGATGGGATTGTTGTAACACACGGTACAGACACATTAGAGGAGACAGCTTATTTTCTAGATGTGGTTTTGGAGATTAATAAGCCCGTTATCCTAACTGGTGCGATGCGTTCAAGCAACGAAATCGGTTCTGATGCATTATACAATTTAATTAGCTCTATTCGCGTTGCTACAGATGATAATGCAGCAGGCCAAGGCGTATTAGTTGTAATGAACGACGAGATTCATGCTGCTAAAAACGTTACAAAAACGTCGACAAGCAACGTAGCAACCTTTCAAAGTCCGCAATTTGGACCGATTGGTTTAATTACAAAGGATTCTATCCTATTTCATCGCAGTATCCAGATTCGCCAGGCTCAGCCTGTTCAAAGCATAACCAAAAATGTATTTCTACTTAAAGCCATTGCTGGCATGGATGAACAATTTTTACATGCGATTCAGCAAGCTAAGCCTGACGGTATTGTAATTGAAGGTCTGGGGCAAGGAAATTTACCAAAGGATACAATGAAACCAATACAACAATTGATTGAAGATAATATTCCGGTAATACTCGTATCCAGATGCTACCAAGGTGTTGTCCAGCCAACTTATGGCTATGATGGCGGAGGCAAACAGCTGAAACAGTTAGGAGTCATTTTTGCTCGTGGACTATCTGGTCCAAAAGCGCGAATTCGCTTATTAATTGAATTGGAAAAAACAAACAATTACAGCAAACTAAAAGAACTATTTGAAACTTTATAAACCATCAGTTTAGTGAAATGCACGGTTTCGCGCCTTCTGAATATTTTTTTCGATCTACTGTATATAAATGATTAACTAAAAATAAAGGATAGCGAAATATTGCTATCCTTCAATAATTGATCTCGCAATTTCCTGTCCATGAAATCGCCCATTTTCAATAAAGATTTCATTGTTGTTAAATCCGGCAGCAACAACACCTGCCACATATATTCCTTTTATATTTGTTTCGTAAGTTGCTGGATCGTAATTTGGCTTACCATTCGAATGGTTGACTTCTACTCCACTTGCCTTTAGGAACGATATATCAGGCCGGTAACCGGTCATGGCAAATACAAAATCATTTTTTATTATTTTTGCTTCTCCAGCAGCCTCAAAATAAACTGCATCATCGGTTATTTTTGTAACCTGTGAATGAAAGACCATTCCTACAATTCCTTTTTTAACTAAAGAATCAAACTCAGGAAGAATCCAAGGCTTAATGCTTCTTGAATACTCACTGCCACGATAGAGTACCGTTACTCTAGCTCCGGCTTTATGCAGTTCCAACGTCGCATCAACAGCAGAGTTTTTACCTCCGATAACTACGACGTCTTTGTTGTAGAACGGATGGGCCTCCTTAAAATAATGCATTACTTTTTTCAATTTTTCTCCAGGAATTTTAAGGTAATTAGGCTGATCGTAATATCCAGTTGCAATAATTACTTTTTCTGCTTGATATGTAGCTGTCTGTCCATCAAACTTTTCTGTACTCACATAGAATATATCGTTTTCCTTTTTTACATCAATTACGTTTTCATATGTATGCATACGGAGCTGCTTTCTGTGAGCAACTTCTCGGTAATAGGCCAATGCTTGGTTTCGAACAGGTTTTTGCATTTCTGTTATAAATGGCATATCACCAATTTCTAACTTTTCACTAGAACTAAAAAAGGTTTGATGTGTTGGAAAATTGTAGATTGTGTTTACTACATTCCCTCTTTCAATAATTAAAGGATTAATCCCGTGCTCTTGCAATTCAATGGCACATGACATACCACACGGACCTCCACCAATAATAATTACTTTTTCCATTTGCATTATAAGGCACTTCCTTTGATTAAAATTACATATATATCCGGCGGGATTATTTGGAATAATAAATTAGAATATATTTCAATGTTAAAATAAAAAACTCTTATCCAATAAGAGTTTTTTATTTACATATGGATTATCAATTGATAAACACGAAGCTAAAAAGCTTGCATTAAACCCAACCTCGGAATCTTGATGCTTCAGCCATTTTTCGTACTCCTACCATATATGCTGCTAAACGCATATCCACACGTCTTGTTTCAGCTGTGTTATATATAGAATTAAAAGATCTAATCATAATTTCATGAAGCTTTTTATCAATTTCTTCTTCAGACCAATAATAACCTTGGTTATTTTGCACCCACTCAAAATATGACACGGTAACCCCTCCAGCAGATGCTAATACATCAGGAACTAAAAGAATTCCACGTTCTGTCAAAATTTTAGTAGCTTCCATTGTTGTCGGGCCATTAGCAGCCTCTACAACAATGCTTGCCTTAATATTATGTGCATTGTCTTGTGTGATTTGATTTTCTACAGCCGCGGGAACAATAATATCACAATCCAGCTCAAACAATTCTTTATTTGAAATGGTATTGTTAAATAGCTTGGTTACGGTTCCAAAACTATCTCTTCGATCGAGCAGATAATCAATATCTAGTCCATCCGGATCATGAAGCGCACCGTAAGCATCAGAGATACCAACAACTTTTGCGCCTGCATCATGCAAAAACTTCGATAAGAAGCTGCCAGCATTTCCAAACCCTTGAACAACTACTCTTGCTCCTTTTAACTCAATACCTTTTTTCTTCGCTGCTTCATTTAAAACAATCGTAACACCTTTTGCTGTAGCAGATTCTCTACCGTGGGAACCACCTAGAACAATTGGTTTTCCCGTAATAAAGCCGGGACTATTGAATTCATCTATTTTACTATATTCATCCATCATCCAAGCCATAATTTGAGAATTTGTAAATACGTCTGGGGCGGGGATGTCTTTAGTTGGTCCAACTATTTGACTAACCGCACGGACATAACCACGACTTAATGCTTCTAATTCGCGAAAAGACATTTCACGTGGATCACAAATAATTCCGCCTTTTGCCCCTCCATATGGAAGATCAACTATACCCGCTTTTAAACTCATCCAAATAGAGAGAGCCTTTACTTCTGATTCCGTCACATCTGGGTGAAAACGGATTCCCCCTTTTGTCGGACCTACTGCATCATTGTGTTGTGCACGATATCCGGTAAATACTCTAACCGATCCATCATCCATACGTACTGGAATGCGAACCGTCATCATACGCAGAGGTTCTTTGAGCAACTCATAAACCTCTTCCGGGTAACCTAATTTTTCTAATGCAGTTTTTACAACAGTTCGTGTTGAACTTAATACATCTGTATTTTCTTGGTTTTCTTTGATAGAATCTGCTGCTTTTTCGGCTACCATGAACTTACCTCCTACAATATATATAAAAGTTTTGTATAGCCCACTCAGAGTTTAGTATACACTTTCAATTTAAATATGCAATAAAAATAGGTTCCATTTTTGAAATTGTTTAAGCTATTATTGCCCCGTCGTTAGTTCTACAAATTTCTCAATCATTTCATGGTATTTGATGCCAATCGATTTCGCTGCATCGGGAAACAAACTGGTTGGTGTCATACCTGGTAATGTATTTACTTCCAGTATCATAGGAACGTTATCTTGATTTAAGATAAAATCGACTCTTGAATATGTTTCACAGCCTAGTGATTGATGAGCAAGAACTGCGTATTTTTTAATCTTATCCGCTATTTTTTCATCTATTGCTGCTGGAACAATGTGCTCACTTCCACCTGGTGCATATTTTGATTCATAATCATAGAAAGCATTTTTCGGAATAATCTCGATGATTGGCAAAGCGAATTCTTTTCCCTCGGGACCCATAACGGCCACGGTCAGTTCTCTGCCAGAAATGAACTCCTCTACTAAAATGGTGTCATCACTTTCATGAGCGTTCGTAATTGCTTCCTTAATTTGATCAGTTTCTCTAACAATTGTCAGCCCAAGGGTGGAGCCTTCTTTATTTGGTTTAATAACAAATGGCGGTGTGAAGGTTGTTTTTATTTGGTTCGCAATTTGTTCAACTTGATCCGGATTAGAAAGCCTATAAACTTCACTTTTAGCTTGTGGAATATAGTTCATATTAAAAATTTGCTTCGCCTTTGCTTTATCCATCGCTAAGGCAGAAGCAAGAACACCTGACCCAACGTAAGGTATATCAAGCATATCCAATAATCCTTGAATTCTTCCGTCTTCCCCATATTTCCCATGGAGTCCAATAAACACTAAATCTACATCTAATTCAATAATCTCCTGTAATTGATTCGGATTAAAATCAATGCCAATAACTTTATGTCCGTTTTTTTCTAAGGCTGCTATAATTCCTTTTCCTGATGAGAGCGAAACTTCGCGCTCCCCTGAAATACCGCCATATAATACTGCTATCTTCATTTTTCTGCACTCCCCTTGACATCCAATATTACTCTACATTGCTGTGTTAATAAAATATCTTGATGATTTTTTTGATTGCTTGTGAATCGAAAATAATTTTGCCATATTCATGCAACCGATAGGATGTCACAATACTTGGGTTTGAATACTCCGACATAATCCCTATAATATCCTCTTTATTTACTTCGGATAAGTCATCTTCATCTAAAATCATATAATAACGTTCATCCATATGGTATACTTTACCACCTACAATCCTTAATGGTGATAAGTAGGATGCAACCTGGATAACCGATTCAAATTCCTCAAAAGAAAAAATTAGTTCCTTGCTTTCGTCAAGTGTAACTTTCATTTCTATGAAATCATCATCCCAATACATATCTTCCTCTTGTTGTGTGACAAATATATGCATTCCCTGTGCCTGCATTAGATGAACCTGTACGAGTAATATCCCTTCGAGTTCAATACCTAATTCTGAACTTGCTTCATACATCATATCACTGAAAAGGCTGCGGACGCTCGATGCATCATGCCAGAGGTCATCTTTAGTAAAACCTCGCTCAATCAAATCATCAAACGTTAAAAAAATCGTAAATTGGTCATTTGATAAACGTTCAATACGCATACTGCATCCCCCTCATTTAGGCGCTTTTAATTGGTTTTCTAATTTCATTATAACAACGAATTATAATGGAAAACACTTCATATATTATATGCAACTTCACCATTTGTTGAACAGCACAGCACAAATTCTTAAATCTATTTAAAAGAACATACTTTTGACGAAAAAGTTCTAATGTTCTAGTACTATTCTTGTTAACATTACTTTTACTTATAGTATGATTCGATTTTTGCAAGATGATAACTTTTTCCGCGAACTCTAAGGGAGATGACGTGCCTTGTATACACAAGCTTTAATCATTCGATGTTAGGACAGTCCCTCTATTAGTAACCAAAGTTCATTCCCCCATATGTAGTATGCACTAGCCAGTCCAAGAATTAAAACGAAAATCACTATCAACAATCGAATAAGCGGACCGCTTAATTTAAGACTTGTTCGATTATCCTTTGAATGGATTTCCTTCCTTGGCGGGAGATTTAAAATATCGATGTCTCGCTTTGCTTCACTTTCCTGCACAGAATTTTTATTTTCCAATTGTTCCTCAGTGGACCGTTCTTTTTCAATTTCTTGAAATAAACTACGTAGTTCATCTGCTTGATCCTTTGGTTCTTCTGATTTTACATTCAATGTAAAGCACCTCACTTTATAAAGCGAATCACTAAACCTAATAAAAAATCTACAATAAAATGGGTAGTAATTGTTACAAGTAAATTACCAGTGATCTCGAATAAATATCCCATTAAGAAGCTAATTCCAACAACCGAAATAAATAAAACTGGTTTTTTTAAATAACGAAGATGTACAAGAGCAAAAATTGTACTAGCAACAAAATAACCAAATACTGTTTGTATTACTCCCCGAAATAATAACTCTTCTGAGATAGCTACGGTTAGTGCTACTATAAATATAAAAGAAATCGATTGTTTTTGAAATATTCTTTCATTTATACCGCCATCATCTAAATACTTTCTTGGAACAGTCCAAATTAGAATAATATCAATTACAACAATAACTAAAGCGGGAACAGCTCCATATATCAAAACTTCATGAAAATTCCAGTTAAAGTAAAGTAACCAATCAAAAAAACTTTCGAAAAAAAAGAGGCTTAGTATAATACTAACGAATACAAAAATACCTTGTGATAGAAAAAGCTGTTTCTTTAACTCTGCATCTGATAGTTGATTAATTATTTCAGTTTGTTTCATGAACTTCTCCAACTAACAGTAAATTTTTAAGACGTCTTCTCCAGTCTGCATGTTTTATTTTTGTACTGTTTGTGTTTTCTGGTTCCCATTCAGCCCATGAAAATCCACAATTACTGCAGCATTGATACATCGATTTTGGATAGGTTTCCTGAAAAGATTTATAGAGATCCCTTCGCAGGCAGTCTTTACTTTGTACCCAGCTTAGTACCTCTTGAAGTTTTTCTTCTTTATACTGCATCCTCATTCTAATCACTTGCTCAATCGAATGATAGGCTGACTTCCAATTATTTTCTTGATAGATAATATAATTATTGTTTATCATACCATGTTTTTCTAACTGATACTTAAAAAATTTCCAATGAATTTCATTTAACTGTAATTGTTCTTCGATTTGTTGATCTATCGGAATCTTCCCTGAGGTTTGGCTGATTGAATATAAGTAATGGAACACATTTTGCAAATCATTTTCATCCGGCAGTTCATGTTGTATTATATGATTTGGAATGATAGCATCTCTACGAGAAAATAGCAATACACCTACACTGGATTTACCATCTCTCCCAGCTCTACCAACCTCTTGAATATAAGCTTCAAGCTGTAATGGGATATGGAAGTGAATAATTAAACGAATATTACTCTTATTAATCCCCATTCCAAATGCACTCGTACAGCATATAATGTCCAATTGATCATTCATAAACTGCTGTTGAATACTGACACGATCTACCTGATCCATGCCACCATGATAAAAAGCAACCTCCCGATTTGCAAGTCGCTGCGATAGAATACTTGCAGTGCTTTCCGCCGCTGCACGACTAGTAAAATAAATCAAAGATGGAACGTGATACGTATTAAACATGGATATAAGTCTGTCAATCTTTTCTTCGTCATTTGCGACCTCTTCCAGAATAAATGCTATATTTTCTCTGTCCATTGGATAAATTCGCTTTATCATTTCCGGTTTACACAGCACCTTCATAATATCAGCTTGAACTTCTGGTGTTGCTGTAGCACTTAACGCAAGCACAGTAGGGTTATTCAGCTCTTTAATCGTTGCGGCAAGTTTTAAATAATCCGGCCTGAATTCATGCCCCCACTGGGAAATACAATGTGCTTCATCGATCACAAACAAGCGCACACATACTTGCTTCAGTTTTTTTATAAGTTCTCGCTGTTGTAATAGCTCAGGAGACACATAGATCAATTTATAACTGGCAAGGTTTTGATAGACATTTCTTCTTTCTCCAGGAGTCATAAAGCTATTAAGGGCAACAACTTCCTTAAAGTTAGCCGCCTTCAGCTGTTTTACCTGATCAATCATTAAAGAGATTAAGGGAGAAACGACTATTGTTAAACCATCTTGGATTCTGGCTGGCAATTGGTAACAGATTGACTTACCAGATCCTGTGGGCAAAATCCCGAGCACATCATGGCCTGCTAGTACATCCTGGATAATTTCCTTTTGGCCAATTCGGAATGTACCATAATGGAAATACGTTTGGAGTGCTTCCTCTAGGCCAAGCATGTATTGTTGCATCTTATCACCCTATTTCAATAGAATCTGCTTGATTCTGTATTTCTGTTCTTTTTTGCCGCCAAAACAAGTCGTATCTCAAAGTAGCTAATGTCATCCTGTACAGTCTTCTTAATATCTTTCAATTTAAACGTTTGTTTCTGATTGATTGCGTCGATAATTTGTTGCTGCCTCTCTTTTGTTATGTAATGATCTAAAGTAAATAAAGGGTCATATAAAGCAATTTCTACAATATGATCATGGATTGTATTGATTTTCAAATTTCTCATAAGTGCTATTTGATCGAGCGTATACTTCTTTTGCAACAAATAATAAGTTTGATTAGCCGACTTCGTAATTGGAATTTCCTCTGTTAAGCCACCTAATAAAAAAGAAAAAACAGGATATTTCTCTCGTTCATTTTCGATTGTTTGAATTATCTTATGGATAATGCCCGTCAGTAAAAGTTGCACATCCATAATCGGGAGTTTATATAATGCCGCTAGTTGGCTCGAACTTTTACCGTATGCTTTATAGCCTGTTAAACGATCAACAAATAAATCGGCATAGCTATTTGGGAATACATCTAACAACTGATGCAGCTCTTGATAAATCGCCTGCAGAGCATGCGTCTCATTTGTTTTTAATTTCCTGTAAATTTGTTTAACCCATTTTTCAACGGATGGCTGATCAGTTATCGGAATAAAATGATAAAACTTCATTTTTGTATTGGTTAATGTTTGGATAAGCAACAGTAATCGTAATTGAAACATATCTGCTGTTTCTTTGTATCGCATTCCCTTAAAATACTCGAATGGATATTGCTGCTTGGTCTCATCCAGAAATTGTAATGCCTTTTCTGTTATTCGTAAAGTCTTCGTTTCACCTTCCAACTCATATAAATATCCTTCTTCCAACAAGGAAGACACTTTTTGATTGAATAAGTTCCTCTTTAAATGTCGATAAATACCGTAAAACGGATCTAGTTGATAGCTATGTGCATCTTGAATAGTTTGAATCGATTTATTTCCATTTAATAAATGAAATACGCTTGATGCAGATCTTTCACCATTAAGCTGGGAAAAACATTGTAATAAAATACTCTCAAAAAACAAGAAAGACAACTCCCTTTTTTAAAATGCATACAGCTAGACTATTGAAATGGATGGAATTCAGCTTTAAAATAGAATGAAGGCTTTTGTATTAGGAGGTAAATGTAGAATGAAGTACACCATTGTAGACAAGGAAACATGTATAGCCTGTGGCGCTTGTGGTGCGGCTGCTCCCAGGATTTTCAGCTATGATGATGAAGGGCTTTCTTACGTTCTCGTCGATGAAAATACAGGTACTTCTGTTATCCCTGAAAGCTGTGAGGAAGAGTTAATCGATGCATATGAAGGATGTCCAACTGATTCCATTAAAATCGCAAAAAAACCGTTTCATGGTAATCCATTAAAATATATTGAAGCATAAGTTTAAGATTATCCTAGCAATGCTTCTGGATTGGTCACTTGTTGATACTAGTATACATGGAAAAAGTGTTTTTGAAAAATATATTTTCAAAAACACTTTTTTAATTTTATCGTTTATTTATCGCCTTAAATCAACAGGATTGGCTGCCTTAGGAACCCTTATAGGATCGGAAAAATTATATTTACTAACTTGCTGCAATGGTGAATTCTGAAATTGTACTTTTTCAAATCCATAGCTTTTTGCAGTCATTAATATGGCTTCTACCATTGTTAAAACATCCTGTTTATCAGTGAATACTTGCTCATCAACGAATGTCAGCTCTAAAAGATTGCCACTAGATTGAACTTCCAATTGGATTTCGTTTGGAATAGTTTGCTTAATATTAAAATCAGGATCATTTTGACTCATTTCACTAATTGCCTCTTCAATTGATAGGTCATTTGAAGCTGGCACTGCAATCAAAAATTCCTTATTGTAAAGTTTGTAGACCACCTTATCTGGATGCAAATTCATTTCTTCTACAAACCCTATTGGTCCTAAGTCAACCCCACCTTTAAAAATGGCTTTTTCAATACCTAGTGGTGTAAACATCATTTCAAGCATCTGTTCAAACACATATGCATTTGCTGAACCTTCTCCAATTGAAAATTCATCTCCAAGCTCAATAAACACCTCTCTATCTTCCCTATTTAGTTCAAATGAAGCTCCTTCAAGTAAATAGCCAGCCGTATTCCACGTATCTTCTTGAATAAGTGCTGCCAATTGGTTATAGTATGCAGCAACATCTACAGACCCCTCTGCAACAAAAGTAACCGGTATAATGTATTGATTATTCGCATCTGCGACGGCACCATATATAAGTGTTCCACCCTCATCAGCAGAAATAACATGGCTTTGAGCTGGGGTTTGATCCATCGCCATCCGAATCTCAGTGGATTCGTCTAAAGATTCTTCCTGGTTATCGTCAGCTATATCTCCAGAATTGGCTTCTTGCTCATCATTGCTCTCCATCTTTCCCGACTCTTCCGTACTATACGTATCAGCTGCGTTATGATTAATGGCATTGTCTGCCTGTTGATTGGAGGTGTTATAGAGTATAAATGGAATTATTGCTAAAAGTACAGTTACCAACACGGTTGCTAAAACAGGAACTGCTTTTATCTGTCTTTTCCTTTTTGGTTTCACTTTCTGACTATCTTTCATTTCCGAAGAGATGCGAGTGTATAATTCCGATTTATCTGTTTTATCCTTGATTACAGGAAGCTGTTTTATGTCAGCGATTATTTTCTCAAGTTCCTTATTAGTTCTCACTAGCATCTCCTCCTTTCTTGTTGCCTTCAACCATCGCTTTTTTTAATGCCTTTAATGCACGATGCTGAGTCGTTTTCACCTTACTAACGGTAAAATTAAGTATTTCAGCAGTTTCTTGTATGGAAAAGGATTGCAAATAACGAAGTATTATTACATTCCTTTGGTCCAGTGTACAATGGTTTAAGTATGTATACACTTGTTTGATTTGATCGTTTTCTTCGGCGACTTCTTCTGGAAGCTTGCTTAAATCAGGTATTAAACAACCCTTATCATTCCAATTAAAGAACTCATATATTCGATCTCTTTTCCTTTTTAATGAACGGAAATAATCATACGTAACGTGTCGTGCAATTGAAAAAAGCCATGTTTTCTCACTGCTTTCACCCTTGAAATTATCATATGATTTTAACACTTTTATATAAACCTCTTGAACCAAGTCTTCTGTCGTCTCTCTGTCTTTCACCATATAGAAAATGTATTGGAAAAGGTCTTGATGGTAGGTATCATAAAATTTATCGAAAACGGCCTTCATAAAGACCCTCCCGTTCAATTATATAGTCGTTATAAATCTAAAAAGGTTTCAACTAAACTATAATGGATATGAAGAAAAAATACCAACTGAAATCAGTCGGTATTTTTTATGTCAAACCTATTATATGCATATTCTTTAAATAAAAAGGAGATAATCGGATACAGAAGCACTATAAAAATTGCGTTGCCAATTGCATGACTTGTGTCAAAAGGAAGTCCCGCAATATAATATGGCCAAAACTTACCTGTAACCTGGTATGTGGTTAACGATATAATGAAGCCATAAAAATATCCACTAAATATTGCAAAAAGGACAATAATAACAAATGGTACACGTTTTAGCATTTTACTTAATAGTCCACTTATTAACCCAATTATTCCCCAGGAGACGGTTTGCCAAATTGTCCATAAGCCCATACCCAAGAGCATATTTGAAAGAAATGTAGTTAAAATTGCTAATAATAGAGCGGACATTGGACCAAGTATAATACCACAAATAATAATTAACGCTGTGACAGGCTGTACGTTCGGAATAAATTGAAAGATATATCTTCCGCCAACAGCCAAAGCCGCTAGTAGTGCAAGAATTGTAAGTCTATATGTGCTCATTTAGTTATTCCCAGGATTGTAAATCAAAAACAACAACATCTCCAGGAGATAACTCATATTCACCAGCACCAACTGTTGCCATTTCATCGTTTACGAAGAACATCCATGCAGTTTTCTCTTCATCACTAGCTGCAACCCGTTCTATACTTGTAATAAACTGACCGTCATGCTCAGTTTCGATGTAGAAATTCTCTTCCATGACATCCATCAGAATATCGCCTTGTTCAATCTCGATCTCTTCTTCAGCTACATATTCTTCCCCTTCATTGATAGAAACAGTAATACGTACCGAATCTTCTGCAACTTCTTCAGACTGTGATGAATTATTTGTGCTTACTGACGTGTTTTGGTTTGTATTGTCGTCTGATGAACAACCAAACAGCAATCCAATTGTCATGAGAGTGACCGTAAACTGGAAAATCCATTTTTTCAATTTCATTCCTCCTCCATTTTATTTGTAACTGGAAATGTTTATGAACTAAAAAAATCCAGCTCCTCCTATGAGCCGGATTTGTAGACAAACAAATAATTATAGACAAAAAGCTATATGTATTCGAATGTCTCAATCACCATACCTCGGGAGCATTGAGAGATGCAAATTGAATTTGGCAGGTCTACTGACTGATGATTCAAACCTACTTTAAGCCCTTCCCGTAAATAATTACAGTGGCATTGCTTATTTCGTATCAATTACAGTTGCGAGGACAGTACCAGATTCTCACTGGTTTCCCTATTCTAAGAAAAAGAAGGAAACTTTCACCTTTGCATTTTCTATGAATATCCAAATTCAATATATATGTTTTATCCCAGTTCAAAAATTATCATAGCATATCACATTAGAATAGAAAAGCTCTAGTGATTGTGTTTATTTTGCGGAAGTCTAAAGCTGAAAGCAGTACCCTGATTTAGCTTACTTTTAGCAAGAATCACACCATGGTGCGCATCAATGAGATGTTTCACGATAGATAGCCCTAATCCTGTACCTTTTTTCTCTTTATTACGAACTCGTGATTTATCTGCTTTATAAAAGCGTTCAAAAACAAATGGTAAATCTTCTTCCGGAATCCCGCTGCCACTATCTTCAATTTCCACATATAGTTCATTTTCACGATTGGCTATTGTTACTTGGACTTTACCGCCTTCTGAAGTATGACGCAGCGCATTATCGATAAGATTTGTAAAAACCTGTTCAATTCGATCTGGATCAAATATTGCTTCTGGAACATCGATGGCCAATAATAGAGATAACTCAATACCGTTATCAGCAGCTAAACTCTTGAATTTATTAACAACCCGCTTTGCATATGATTCTACTTCTATTGTCTCTAAATTTAACTGTATTTGCCCAGCTTCCATTCTCGCTAGATCAAGAAGTTCATTTACAAGTCGGCCCATGCGCAATGATTCCTCATGGATTATTTGGGCAAGTTCATTTTTAGCTTCTTTAGTATCTGCAATATCGTCTACAATTGCCTCACTATATCCTTGGAGCATTGATATTGGTGTACGCAACTCGTGCGAAACATTTGCGATAAAATCTTTACGCAGCTTATCTAACCTTCTTTCATCTGTCATATCACGAATTACCGCCACCGCACCCCTAATATAGGATTGATCATATAATGGTGTCATTAACATAACGTAACTTCTGCCCTGCAGGCTAATTTCCCGAAGCACAGCCTGTTCACTTTCAAAAACTTCTTGAAGTGCTTCATTAAGTTCACTGGGAAGTTTGCGGTTTTGGTCATCTGTAATATCATTCTCGAAGTACCAGTTTTCCATATATTTTTTGGCTGGTGGATTAATAACAAGAATATCACCATTTCGGTTTATCGTTACGACACCATCTGCCATTGAACTAACAATACTTGATAATTGTTCTTTTTCTTGTCTTAGTGCATTAATATGGAATTTCAGCTGTCTTCCCATGCGATTGAATTCTGTTGCAAGCTCGCCAATTTCATCATGTGTCAAAACAGGAACCTTAGTATTGAATTCGCCTCTGGTAAGGTTATATGCCGCTTCCCGCATTTTTATCAGTGGAGAAGTAATTCTTGTCGATAAAAAGACAGCAAAGAATGTAGTCAGCATAATTGCAATCCCTGCACTAAGAAGAATCAACTTTGAAGTTTGTGCTTTTGTTTGGTAAATTGCATCCAACGATTGGTAAACAAAGATTGCTCCGCCCGATTCAATTGGTGATCCCACAATCATAATTTCATTATCCTCATCAGGCAGAAAAATTTGTTTCTTTATTTCCCGGCGATTATAAAGAACTTGTCTAAATTCTTCGCTTTCTTGAATCCAATGCTCTTCAGCTTGCATTAAATCTTCATCACTGCTAGTGGAAGTCCATAGATCGTCCTGCTCGTATACAATTACAATTCGGCTAGATGGATCCTTTAATAGCTCAGTCATTTCCTCAATAAATTCTCTATCCTCATCTCTTTCAACGAGAGTAGAAATTTTTGTCGCCGTTTGCAGCATATCATCTTCCGCTTCAAGTATATGGAAATTTTCAAAGAACTCCATTAGAAAAAATGACAAAACGAATAAAACAAATGCAACCAGCAGCAGAATGGTTAATGAGAGTTTTCCAACTACACTACGCCAAAACATTATACATCATCAACTTCAAATTTATAGCCAACACCCCAAACAGTTACAATCATTTTAGCTGCCGGCTTGGATACACTGCTTAATTTTTCCCGTAGTCTTTTCACATGTGTATCTACTGTACGTAAATCACCAAAGAATTCATATTGCCATACTTCTTTCAAAAGATGTTCCCGATTAAATACTTTATCCGGTGATTTCGCTAAAAAGCATAGTAATTCGTATTCTTTCGGTGTCAAGCTTACTTCTTCTCCGTCTGCCGTAACACGATGTGCATCATGGTCAATCGTAATATGTGGAAATACTAAGATATTTTTTGAAGCAGTATCAGCTTCCTGAAAAGATGCTGCAGTCACTCTTCGCAATAATGCCTTTACACGTAAAACAGCTTCTCTTGGGCTAAACGGCTTTACAATATAATCATCTGCTCCAACTTCAAAACCTTGTACGCGATTGGCTTCTTCTCCTTTAGCCGTCAGCATAATAACAGGAGTATCCTTTTCTTTTCTCAGTTCTTGACATGTTTCGATACCATCCATTTCAGGCATCATAATATCTAATACAATGACATTATAATCATTGTTTAAAGCCTTTTCTAAAGCATCTTTTCCATTTTCGGCTTCTTCCACAACATAATCTTCGCGTTCCAAGTACATGCGAATTAGTCTGCGAATTCTTTCCTCGTCATCAACAACTAATATCTTTACATTTTCATCCATAAATAACTTCCCCCTATGTTCTACACTGTATATAAGTATAAACCAAACCTAATGAAAAGTATAAAAAAACGAGGTATCCCATGATACCTCGTTACAGTTAACAATCAAGCATAGGAATGCAGACCTGCTAATACGAGATTAACAACGATAAGGTTAAACATAATAATTGCAAAACCACCTACTGCTAACCAAGCGGATCTCTCCCCATGCCAGCCTCTCGATAAACGCAGATGTAGAAAGGCTGCATAGAAAAACCATGTAACAAGTGCCCAAACCTCTTTTGGATCCCAGCCCCAGAATCTTCCCCATGCAATTTGGGCCCAGATAGCTGCGAAGATGAGACCTCCTAATGTGAATACAGGAAATCCAATAGCAACGGAACGATACATAATCTCGTCTAATAGGTCCGGTTTTACATTTTTTAAAAGTGGCTGCAGCTTTGCTCCAACGCGTTTACGGATAATTAAACGTACAAGGCCATATATGATTGTCCCTGTAATAAATGACCATATGACAGTATTGAATTTTCTGCCAGCGTCCGCGCCTTGCATCCATGTTGGCGTTTCGAACCACGGTTCCAGGACATCCTCAGTTAGTAATGTCCCTTCATTCGGACCGGCAATAGCTGGTAAATGATAATCTGTTGTAGTCACAGTACCGGCTTCCGTATATTCAAATTCAGCATGATAGTCCATAATATTAAATGAAGTTGTGATAACAATAAAACCAATAAACAGGAACATGACATACATTACAATTTCAAGCCATAGGCTCCCCTTATTTAAGCTTGATTGATCAATCTGTCTGATAAGATACATGATACCTGCAGCAAAACTAATGAATAAAATTCCCTGTCCTAAAGCTACAGTAGTTACATGAATATACAACCAATGACTTTGCAAGGATGGCACCAATGGCGAGATATCTGTTGGAAACATGCTTGCATATGCAATGATTATCATCGCAATTGGCAGTGCAAATAACCCAAGGAAGCTTAGCCTGTAATAAAAATAAAGAATGATAAAAGCTAGCACCATTGACATTCCAAGAAATGTCATAAACTCGAACATATTGCTGACCGGGGCATGGCCACTTGCAATCCACCTTGTTATCAGATAAATCAGCTGCGCAATAAAACCGACAATTGTTATCGTGATACCAATTGTTCCAGATTTTGTTTTTTGTCTTCTTTCCGATTTGTTCTGTCTAATCGTCGCCCCAAAGAATAGCGTAGCAACCAAATATAAAATGAATGCTGTATAAAGCATCGTGCTACTTAGACCAAGTAAGTCCATTTAAATTCCTCCTCATCCTAAAAAACGGTTGCTGCGAGCTGTCAGCTCGCAGCATAATTATTCCTCTAATTCCTGCTGGTCGCGGGCCATTGTAAATGATGTATTTTCAATTGATTTTTCAATTTCCTTCTTAATACCAAACCAGTTTTTATTTGTATGTGCAGCCAATAAAATGCCATTTTCATTTGGATGAATCCAGATTCTGCGGTGCTGCCAATACATTCCCTGAATAACTCCAATCATGAATATTGCTGCCCCTAGAATAAAGAACGGCAAGGTAAAATCAACTCGCAAGGTCAACCCACTGGCATCGTGTAATTCAAAATCCTCAATTCCTAACTTATATTCATTTTCTCCTGTTGCGTCAATATTCTTTCCGATACCGAGAAAACTTATTTCAGGAGTATCACTATCAGGAGGATATACAAGCATCACGAAAGCAGGATTTCTTGGAAAATTCGTTTGTGATGCTGGAACACCATTATCCAGAATATAATCTGGATAATATTGATCTACTTGTATACGGAATCCGTTGTCCAATTCATATGTAGACTCAGGGTTCGTTAGATCAACAGTAAATGAACCTAATGAGGTTTCATCCGGATCATTTGTTTCATGAACTTTAAAAGTCATATTTGAAAACTCATTTACTTGATAGCCTTGTTGGTACAATGTATACTTGTCAAATTTAGCTGGTTTATTCATCTGGATGGATTGTTCCAAAATTGGCTCCAGTTCCGGTTCAGCGCCTGGTACTGAAGCATTTTTTGCTTGATAAATTACAATATCTGTTTGAAAATTACTTGGTACTTCCCCTTCTTTTTGAATTGCCTCGGCAAATCGTTCATCATTTTCATCATGTACTTCCATGGTAAATTCTTTGTTTTTGATATAGTACTCCCCTTTAGTGCCAGGTAGTACGATTTGTTGTCCTTCTCGAACCCAAACAAATTCTTCCGTATGCATCAGCGGAGTTGTCCGTAAAATCGCTGCCAATAGAATAATGATCAGTCCAATATGGTTAACATATGGACCCCATCTTGAAAATCTGCCCTTTTCAGCTAGGATATGACCGTTTTCATCGGTAATTTTATAGCGTTGTTTTTTTAAACTTTCTTTAACCTTTTTGATATCCTCGTCAGTAACATGGAATGACTCACCATATAAGCGCTGTCTATTTAAAAATGATTCATGACGTTTCGCCTTCTGCCTTTTCAATGCTTTATATAATGGTACAAATCGGTCAAGACTGCAAATAACAAGCGATATACCAATAAGAGCAATTAAAAGCATGTACCACCATGAACTATATAAATTATGAAAGCCTAATTGATAATAAATTAAACCTAAAATGCCATAACGATCTTCATAAAATATCGCTGGATCACGTGATACTGCATCTGCCGGTATGTATATTTCTTGCGGAAAAATTGTGCCGATCATTGTAGCGACAAGCGTTATTACAATTAGCCAAACACCAACTTTTACAGAAGAAAAGAAACTCCATATTTTATCAATTATGGATTTATTGTACGTTTGTGAGCGGCGGGCTGTTCCGTCATAGCGCATATTCAGCAACTTTTTTCCTTCATTGCCATCTATGTGCTGGTTGCCTTCAATTGGCTTTCCGCAAGCTTCACATAAAACCGTACCTTCTGGATTAACGTGCCCACACTCACATTTGATTTTATTCATTTAAATCCCTCACAATTGCTTTAAAGTAGAGTTCAAAAGAATGATAAAAAGGACCGAGAAGTTCGAGGTGGCATAGCTTTGAGTAGCGGAACGTATGCAATTAATACGTGAGCAACGCAAAAGTAAGCCAACGATGAAATTCGATGTGTCATCTTTACCGGACTTTTTGAACAACCTTTTTCATGTTCAATTTGTTTGCGGTTGTATTTCTTGTAAATATCCTTCGAGACTTTCTAAGCTAAGTGCTCCACTAACGACTTCCTCGATTTCTCCTTCAGGATTGATAAAAAAAGTGCTCGGTAATGGTACGACTTTATATAAATCTCTCACTTCACTCGTTTTATCATGAAGAATTGGAAATGTTAAACCATAATCATCAATAAAACGATCAACTACAAGTTCTGTCCCATCCAAACTAACTGCAACAATTTCAATTCCTTTTTCTTTGTATTCAGGATAAAGCTCTTGCATATATGGCATTTCCTCTTTACATGGTTTACACCAAGTTGCCCAGAAATTAAGCATGACACCTTTTCCTTTAAGCTCACTAAGCTGAACGGATTCTGCCTCATGGTTCTCACTAATTTGCTGAAGTTTAAAGTCTGGCGCCTTATCTCCAACTTTATAACCGCCGCTATCCTCTTGTAAATTGGATACGAGCGCAAATACCACCGCTGCTACTAAGACACCAAGAATCGCTGTTCTAAAAATGAACCGGTTTCTTTTTTTCTTTTGTTTATTACTTTTTATCTGATCCAAACTCAAAATTATCACTCCCACACCGTATTATATCATTGATGTAAAGTACGAAATTTGACTATTCTTTAACAATTTTGGAAGCTTGATTTCTGATTTGTTTTATTTCTTTCGGTGTCAATGGACGATAATCTCCTGGCTGCAATCCATCCAATGTAAGCATACCATATTTTTCTCTTTTTAATTTCATCACAGGGTAGCCTAACTGCTCCATCATTCTTCTAATATGACGATTTTTCCCTTCATGCAAGGTTAATTCAAGCACCATTGTGTTTTTTTTCTTATCCGTAGATAAAATCGTATAGTTCACTGCTTTTAAAATATCATCATCTGCTTTAATCCCTTTTCTTAGCTTACCAAGTTCTTTTTTATCAGGAATCCCTTTAATTTTAGCGACGTAGACCTTGTCTATTTCATGCTTCGGATGCATTAAAAGGTTAGCAAATTCCCCATCATTTGTTAATAGCAGGATGCCTGACGTATCGTAGTCCAATCTGCCAATTGGAAAAACTCTTTCTGTCACTTCCTCCATTAAATCAATTACAACTTTCCTATTTTTGTCATCCTTCAAGCTGGAAATAACTCCTCTTGGTTTGTATAGCATGTAGTATACATGGGATTCTTTTTCCAGCGGAACACCGTTCACTTCAACTTCGTCATCACTTGTAACTTTTGTGCCAAGCTCTGTTACAGTCTGTCCATTTACACGGACTTTCCCATCTATAATAAGCTGTTCTGCTTTTCTTCTAGAGGTTATACCGCTTTGCGCAATTACTTTTTGTAGTCGTTCACTTTGATTTGCCATTTTATCACCATACTTCTACTTTATTTTCTACATAATAATAGCGTTAATGGTACCATTAACGCTAGTTTTAGTTACCCGAATACTATTTTAACAATAATGATGGTTGAAAGTATAGCAATTAGGTCTGCCAGCAGTCCGACTTTCAATGCATAACGCATCTTCTTTATTCCAACCGCTCCAAAATAGACAGTTAATATGTAGAGTGTTGTATCTGTACTTCCTTGCATTGTTGATGCTAACCGCCCAATAAACGAGTCAGGACCATGTGTTGCGATCAATTCGGTTGTCATGCCCAATGCAGCTGTGCCAGAGATTGGTCGTACTAACGCAAGTGGCATAATATCAGCTGGTATGCCGACCAGTTGCAGCAGTGGGGTAATGCTGTTAATCAATGCTTCCAATGCTCCTGAACTGCGAAGTATTGCAATCGCTACAATCATACCTACCAAAAAAGGAAGCAAAGAAAATGCCATTTTGACACCTTCCTTACCTCCTTCTACAAATAATTCGTATGCTGGAACTCTTTTGATTACTGCAACGGATAATACGATGAGTAAAAAGGTTGGAATAAGCCAGGTGCTTACAAGCGTGATGATCTCCATATCATTTCCTCCATGTACTTTTATAGTGGTAAAAACGATCAATTAAAATAGCGCTGGTAACCGCAATTCCACTCGCAATAATTGTAGTTCCAACAATTTCAGTTGGCGAAACAGAATTATATTGCATACGAATTGCAATTACAGTTGTTGGGACTAGTGTCAAACCAGAGGTGTTTAATGCAAGAAAGGTAATCATTGAACGCGACGCAGTTTCTGAGCCGCTTATTCTTTTCATTTCCTCCATTGCCTTAATTCCAAGTGGTGTGGCAGCATTTCCTAAACCAAATAGATTAGCTGTAATATTCGATACAATATAGCCGATTGCCGGGTGATCTTTTGGTATATCTGGAAACAGCTTCACGATAACCGGCCGGAATACCCTGGCAATCCCTTTTAGGATTCCAGCGTTTTCTGCAATTTTCATAATACCCAGCCAAAAAACAAGAATGCTGATAAGACTAATGGCTAGTGTTACTGCCTCACTTGCACTTTCAAAGATTGCTTTATTAACTTCATCCATTGTCCCATTAAACATTGCGAAAACAATTCCTACAATTGCCATACATGCCCAAATTATATTGATCATTTTACTTCAGTCCAATTATTTGTAACAAAATTGACGTAAAAGACTGTTTGAAATTATGATTGTTCGGCTCCAAACGATTTTGAAAAATATGTGTTTCCATCAGCTGCTCATCATCCAAGTAAAAAACGGTTTTCCCAATAATGTTCTCATTCGTCGTTAAATAATCTGAAAGCAGAAACGTATTCGAAGTCAGTACATCTATTTCTTCAACAGATAAAGGATAGAATATCTCCTCCTCTACAAAACCGTTCACCGTTAAATTTGTTTCATTCAACCTGTACTTTATTGGTCCTTCGTCTGAAAGTGGCTCCATCTGATAATTTTCATACCCCCATTCAAACATCGAGATATGATCGTTCCAATCATCTGGTGCATCAAGCGTCACCGCAATTAACTTCATACCGTCTTTTTCAGCAGTGGTTACTAAGGTTCTACCGGTTTGCTTCGTATAACCTGTTTTCCCCCCAGTACAGTATTCATAAAATTGTGTGAGCAGTCGATTTTTATTTTTCCAGCTATACGATCTGCTTTCAGCCATATAAGTCTCCGTACCGCTTATTTCCTGAAATATTTTGTTTTCCATTGCATAGCGCGTAAGTATTGCCATATCGTATGCTGTGGAGTAATGGGTTTCTGAATCAAGACCGTGAGGGTTATCGAAATGTGTATTTGTCATCCCTAACCATTTTGCTTTTTCATTCATCATATAAACAAATCCTTCTTCACTTCCTCCTACATGTTCCGCAATCGTAACAGCTGCGTCGTTCCCTGAGCGGAGCATAAGTCCATATACGAGATCTTCCAGCTTCATATCCTCACCTTGCTCCAAATAAATAGATGATCCCTCGGTGTAGATTGCACTTCTCGAAGCTGTAGCCATCTCATCCATTTTTCCGGATTCAATTGCGATAATTGCAGTCATGATTTTCGTAATACTTGCTATGGAAGCTTCTTCATGTGCTTTTTTTTCATAAAGTACCCTTCCAGTACTTTGTTCTATTAGGATTGCGTTATTTGCAGAAACAACAGGTGCGGCTTGTCCGGTGATAGGAAAAACAAGTTGTATTACTATGAAAATAAGGATGAATATTAGAAATCGCATCTATTAATGCCTCCTTAAAAAACTTCGCCAACTGTAAGTGAATGGCTCAATTGCATATGCAAATAAGAGTTTGTCCTTACATTTTATGCACAGGACACGTTGTTATGCCAGTTGATTAAAGAACACAAAAAAATCCTTACATGCTAACATGCAAGGATATCATTTTTATTCATTAAAGTTATTTTCGATTTCGTCACTAAATCGTTCAAAAAATAAATCAGCCTCGTTATTATCCGTATTATCGTCTTCGGTAGGCTCAGGCAGTGGTGGCAGCTCGCCAAGTGATGTTAATCCAAAATAAGTAAGAAAATCTTTGCTAGTCCCAAATAGAACTGGTCTTCCCACACTATCTTTACGGCCAACCTCCTCAACTAACGATCTTGACAATAGTGTTTGAACCGGCCGATCGCTTTTAACACCTCTGATTTCATCAATTTCAGTTCTCGTTATTGGCTGCTGGTAAGCGATTATTGCCAATGTTTCTAAAGCAGCTTGTGACATTCTGCTCGATTGTGGCAATTCGAGTAATTTTTTGAAATAATTACTATGCTCCGGCTTTGTTGTTAAATGAAGCACTTCATGCGATTTCATGATCATTAAACCACGATCTTTGCGTTCATAATCATATGTCAGCTCTTCAATAATATGTTTCACTGCTGATTCTGACACTTCAAGAACTTTACATATTTGTTTAATCGTAATGCCCTCATCACCGCTTGCAAAAAGCAGTCCTTCAACAACGGCTTTTATTTCTTCGATTTCCACAATCTATTCCTCCAAATAATATATATACAATTTATCGAAATGCTTTGTTTGTTTGCAGTATACTTCCTTCCCTTTCATAAGCTCTAAAATTGCAATGAACGTAACTACCACATGAGCTCTTGATGGATATGGAAATAATTGATCAAATTCTATTCCGCTATCTTTTGTTGACTTTACTTTAGCCAATACATCTTTCATTCGTTGCTCGATCGGTATGTCCATGCGTTGTACTGTAGTATCTAATGGTTTATTCCACTTCTTTCGTTCAAACATTTTACCTAAAGCACCTAGCATATCATAAATAGAGACATCCCCTTGCACGACCGGCTGTTTTTCAAATTCTAATTCATCGAAAGCAGTTGGCGGTCTTGTAAATATTTGATTTGCTTCAATCTCCTTTTCTTTCAGTCGCTCAGCAGCTTCTTTATACTTCCGGTATTCAATCAGTCGCTGCATTAGTTCTTCTCTCGGATCTTCTGCATATTCCTCGATTTCATTATCTTCAATGATTTCTTGTTTCGGTAATAGCATTTGACTTTTAATCGCTACTAAAGTAGAAGCCATGACTAGATATTCACTTGCAATATTTAATTCAAGCTGTTGCATGGTATGTATATACTCCATGTACTGTTTCGTAATTTGCGCCATGGGAATGTCGTATATATCAATTTCATACTGATTGATTAAATGCAGCAATAAATCAAGCGGACCTTCAAATGCATCTAATTTCACCTCGTATGCTTGATTCAAAGTAGTTCATTCCTTTCCTTTACAAACTAAGTCTCCCGACCTAATTAAATCCATCTGAAACGTTCCAGTATTTCTTTATTATAATAAAAAACATGAAACTTTAATTTCTTATGAGGCACGCTAAAAGTACGTGTAGCGTATATTTCAATCTTCTTTCAATGCAAAGTTATTTACAGTTTGGCATATGCGCCCATACAACACTCTTTTTCTCAACATAAGCTATTAGCGTAAGATAAATGTTACCACAAAACATTTCTGGAAAGAAGAAAAAGGAGGAAGTTCGTTATGAGTCAAAGTTATGGTGGATATGGTGGAGGCTTTGCGTTAATTGTAGTATTGTTCATTCTCTTGATTATTGTCGGTTGTGCTTGGTTCTAAATAGATAGCCGAAAAATTATATAGCATGTAAAGCACTATGATTTCGAAGGCTACTAATACGGTACGGTTATCATAAATTAGAACAGAGCCGAAGCTTTGCTAAGTGTTCATGTAAGATAAAACTTTGTAGCTTAAAAGAAAAACCAGCCCTTTTAAAAAGGGGGCTGGTTTTTCTTAATGGTTGCGGTCGCCGTGTTTCCTTTATCTCATACGTAAGAATGTTCAAGCCTTCGAACTATTCCATAGTACGGAGCGCAGTTCGTACACCGCTAATCGGTCATTTCTTCTTTGTGCTTAGCTATCAGAAGCATCTGCACTGTCTTTTGTTGAAGTACATTTATTATAAAAATCTTGTATTTCATCCGTCGTACTAACAGCATATTTGTTCTGATAGATACGATTGACTTCATTGACCATTTTTTGCCCAATTCCAGCATTTCGATGTGATGGATTGACTGAAACATGCTGTACGATTGCATCTATACCATTTTCAATCCTAACTCCAATCGCTCCTAAAACATCATCTTCCTCTTTCCATAAGTGAAGATGCCAGTCATTATTGGATTCATATTCTTTAATGGTCTGTTGCAATTTCTTAACGTCTTTTTTCTCTTCTGGCATAAAAGACAGTAAACCCATTGCAATCTTTTCATGATTTTTCTTATAACGAATTAACATATTTACCCCTCATTAATAAAACCTTTGATCTTAAAAAATGATCTATGAACATGGAAAACTGTTTTAGAGACTTACTTATATTATATTTATGGCATTATTAAACGTGTTTGTCAAATATACATACTAAAAAAAGTTTCCACTTTCAAGCTTTGACAATTTTCACATCATACATACGATTGCAGGACAGATTATTCTCTGCAGATTAATCTTAAAATTGCAAATCCATCTGTTTGCTTTCCTTTGATTTTGAAAGGAATCATATTTACAACAGCCATCCATACATTAAACCAAAATAGTAACTGTAAAAGGCTATTTGGATTCACTTCATAAATAATATAGATAATCGTCGCAGCCACTCCATTAAACATAGGGCCAAAAAATGTAATCCAAATAATTTCTGATTTTTTATAGGGTATTTCCCGCTCGCTTTCAGTAACTCCACCTATAAAATATATAGAACGCAACGTTAGTTCAAGGTTGTTCATTGCGATTGTCCAATGTCCTTTACCTATTCCCAGATTTAATTTAATTCGATCCGCTTTTGCCAACTTTGCGCCGCATGCATGACCAAGCTCATGAATGAGTGTGCAAATTGGTGCAATAATTAAGATAAGACATGCAAATAAATAAAGACTCATGGAAGTTTCCTGGATAATAATGCGCTATATATGTTATTCGCTTATTACTCGAACTTCTTTCATCACATCACCATTTTGCATGGATTTGGCATGTTCGATTCCTGATGTTACTTGTCCAAATACAGTATGTACACCATTCAAATGTGGTTGTGGCTCATGAACAATAAAAAATTGACTGCTCCCTGTATCTTTGCCTGCATGTGCCATTGATAAGGATCCTTCTACATGTGTATGTGGGTTTCCTTCTGTTTCACATTTGATTGTATAACCAGCTGATCCTGTTCCATTTCCTATCGGGCAACCGCCTTGGCTTACAAAGCCCGGAATTACACGGTGAAACGTAAGACCGTCATAGAAATTATCATTTGCAAGCTTTTCAAAGTTAGCAACTGTTTTAGGTGCTTCGTTTGGATAAAGTTCAAATTCAATTTTATTTCCATTTTCTAATAAAAAATATCCTTTTTTAGACATATAATAACATCTCCTCATTGATTTAGTAAAATCCAAAACTATTTTATCATTAATTGGTTGAATTGGAAAGAATAGCTGTCTTCTCACTCATAGGACAAATCATTTTTAACGACATCCTCATATGTTTCCCGTTTTACGACCAATTTATCAACACCATTTTCAACAAATACAACTGCCGCATTCGGGAATCGGTTGTAATGACTTGCCATAGAATAACTGTAAGCTCCAGTAGAAAACACGGCCAGAATATCACCAGGTTCTACATTTGGTACTGGTAAATCCCAAATTAACATATCGCCCGATTCACAGGCTTTACCAGCGATGGAAACCTTTTTAGTTGTTTTTTCATTCGGCTTATTGGCGATAACGGCTTCATATTTTGCTTGATATAATGCAGGCCTGATATTATCTGTCATTCCTCCATCTACGGAAACATATTCACGTACCCCGGGAATATGTTTCGCTGCTCCAAGGGTGTAAAGTGTAATCCCTGCATTACCAACAATAGATCTGCCTGGTTCTATCCAAATTTCTGGTGTTGGAATATTTAGACTTTCTGAATGCTTCTGAACAGCTTGTACCATTACTTTAACATATTCATGGTGGCCTAATGGTTGATCATCTTTGGTATAGCGAATCCCATAGCCGCCTCCTAGATTAAGTACTTCTGGTATATAATTATATTCCACATTCCATTTATTCAGTTCATTAAATAGGATATCTACGGCCACTTGAAACCCTTCAGTTTCAAAGATTTGTGAGCCAATGTGACAATGGAGCCCTTTCAGTTGAATTGATTTGTGGTTGTATAGTTGTTTAAAAGCTAGTTCTGCTTGACCGTTTTGAAGGTTAAATCCAAATTTTGAGTCCTCATTGCCTGTCATGATATACTCGTGTGTTTTAAGTTCTACCCCTGGTGTTACCCGCATAAGCACATCCATTGTTTTATTTTGGTAATTTAGTTGTTCCTCCAGGAGCTTAATATCGTGGAAGTTATCAATAACTATGCAACCGATGTTATGTTCAATTGCCATTGCTATTTCTTCGGCGCTTTTATTGTTTCCATGCATATGGATTCTTTCTGTTGGAAATCCCGCTTGTAAAGCTGTATATAGTTCTCCCTCAGAAATAACATCTAAACATAAATCTTCTTGCTTGGCTACTTGCAGCATAGCAATAGAAGAAAAGGCTTTACTGGCATATGCAACTTTTGCCTGTACATTTAATTCCTTAAATGTATTTACAAAGCTTCTTGCATTTTCGCGAATCATGGACACATCGTAAACATAAAGTGGTGTACCATATTTTTCAGCAAGTGTAATCGTATCTACTCCACCAATTTCAAGATGCCCGTTTTCATTTGTTTGAAACGGATGATGATTAATTATCATAATATGTAGTCCTCCACTTTTAATGTAAGAAATAATAGGAATACTTTATCATATTGAAACATAAAAGCGCAAGTAACAAAAAGAACTAAACATAATGTTAGTTCTTTTTGTGAGATCGTCTGTAATTATTCTTTGGATGAACAATACTTGGTCGGGTGTACATATCTGGGACAGGTTTTCTTAAGAGAATATGACTCATTGCTTTTGCGTTAAATGGCAATAATGGCCATAGGTATGGTGTTCGCAGCGATTTAATATTTGCCAGAAATAATATATGTGCTAAAACTCCAATCACAAATCCTGGCATGCCGAAACAGCCAACAAGTATAACGAGAAGCAGATTCATTATTTTATTCGCAACACTTAGCTCATAGCTTGGAGTAACATATGCACCAATTGCACTGACAGAAACGTAAAGAATGACTTCTGGACTGAATAAACCAACGTCAATAGCGATTTGACCGATTAATACTGCAGCAATTAATCCCATAGCAGTTGATAATGGCGTCGGTGTATGAATTGCTGCCATTCGGAGAAATTCTATCCCAATGTATGCAAGTACAATTTGTATAGTTACTGGTATGTTTCCCTGTTCATTTGGACCAATAAAGGATAGTTCCTTTGGCAGCAGGCTTGGATCAAGTGCAAATAACAGCCAAACTGGCAATAAATACATGGAAGCAAACACAGCTAAAAATCGAATAAATCGGATAAACGTGCCAATTGAAGGTGCTTGCCTATACTCTTCTGCATGCTGCAAGTGATGAAAAAAAGTAGTAGGAAGGATGATTGCACTCGGGGACGTATCAACGAAGATAATTACATGTCCCTCCAGTAAATGACTTGCAGCTACGTCAGGTCTTTCTGTATATCGGACAAGTGGAAATACATTCCAATTTTGTCCAATAATAAATTCCTCGATTGTTTTTTCCGCCATTGTTATACCATCAATATCAATCGCATCTATCTTTTCTCTCACCAAAGCAATCAAATCATCATCTGCAATGTCTTGTAAGTAAGTAATGCAAACATCTGTCTTCGAGCGCTCTCCAACTTTTAGCATTTTATTGCGAAGACGTTCGTCACGCAGTCTTCTTCTTGTAAGCGCAGTATTTTCAATAATGTTTTCAGTAAATCCATCCCTTGATCCTCGAATGACCTTCTCCGTATCAGGTTCTTCTGGACTTCTTCCAGGATAATTTCTGACATCAACAACAAATGCAAATTGTTCTCCATCAATAAAGATGGTAATTAAACCTGAAAGAATCTGATCTGCAGCTTCATCCATCGTTTTTACAGGGTTAACC